>JBDSBL010000182.1:0-15233 GCA_039921625.1 Chitinophagaceae bacterium | reverse complement strand
AGATTACTTGAAAGCAACTGACCGCGAAGAGGTAGCTGCTTTGGCAAATAAAGTGCGGGAACACCTGCGACCGGATGCAGAAGTGTATGCCAATCCTTCAAAATATTTTGATCAGTTAATTGAAATTAATTTAAGTGAATTAGAGCCTCACGTTAATGGCCCATTCACGCCTGATCTGGCTACTCCTATTTCTAAAATGGCCGAAGCCGTAGCCGCCAATGGATGGCCGGATCGAATTGAAGTAGCGCTTATTGGTTCCTGCACCAATTCATCCTACGAGGATATAAGCAGATCTGCTTCAATAGCTGCTCAAGCGAAAACCAAAAACTTAAAAGTAGCCTCAGAGTATACTGTTACACCGGGTTCAGAATTGGTTCGATATACAATTGAAAAAGATGGTTATTTAAAAACATTTGAAGAAATAGGTGGTATTGTTTTAGCCAATGCCTGCGGGCCCTGCATTGGGCAATGGGCACGGCATATAGATGATCCCAACCGCAAGAATACAATTGTCACTTCCTTTAATCGCAACTTTGCAAAAAGGAATGATGGCCTTGCTTCCACGCATGCATTTGTAGCGTCTCCAGAAATTGTAACAGCTTATGCCATAGCAGGTCGCCTTTCTTTTAATCCATTAAAAGATAAGCTTACCAACGAAGCGGGCGAGCAAGTAATGTTGGATGAGCCGTCCGGCTTTGAATTACCTCCTAAAGGATTTTCTGTAGAAGATGCCGGGTACGAGGCTCCTGCTCCAGAGGGCACTATTGTCAGTGTGATTGTAGATCCTGCCTCGCAGCGTTTGCAATTGCTGGAACCATTTCCTGCATGGGAAGGTACTGACCTTGAAGGTTTGCGTGTGTTGATAAAAGTAAAAGGCAAATGCACCACAGATCATATTTCAATGGCAGGCCCTTGGTTAAAATACAGAGGTCACCTCGATAATATTTCGAACAATATGCTTATTGGTGCTATCAATTTTTATAATGGCCAAACAGATACGGTAAAAAATGCCCTTACAGGTGAATTTGGTCCTGTGCCTGCTACACAGCGGAAGTATAAAGCTGCTGGTATCGGAAGTGTGGTCATTGGTGATGAAAATTATGGAGAAGGTTCTTCCCGAGAACATGCGGCTATGGAGCCTCGCCACCTTGGAGTGCGGGCTATTATTGTTAAAAGCTTTGCACGCATTCATGAAACCAATCTGAAAAAACAAGGTATGCTTGGTTTGACCTTTTGCAATAAAGAAGATTACGATAAAGTACAGGAAGATGATCTGATAGATATTACAGGTTTAAAAAACTTTGTTCCCGGAAAGCAATTAGGAATGGTATTGCGGCATAAAGATGGGACTTCAGATAAGGTAGTTTTAAACCATACTTATAATAAACAGCAGATAGAATGGTTTAAAGCAGGAAGTGCTTTGAATTTAATTCGGAAACAATTTGCAGAAAAAAAGTAAACAACTTTTTTATATAATGACGAGCGAATCAGGCAATCTGGTTCGCTCTTTTTTTTTTTAAGATTGAGTTTTTTCTAAATAAAGATTATAAATTATTGACCCCAACGAAAGGATTTATTGGGAATGCCGGCAAGGTCCAGTACGCGGTCAACCACTGTCATCACAGCCTCTTCTATAGTGGTAAGTACACTATAAAATGATGGTGTCGCCGGGCAAATTAAGCCACCACCCAAAGTCACGGTTTCCATATTCCTAATGTGAATTAAATTATACGGAGTCTCCCGAAGTACCAGAATTAATTTTTTGCGTTCCTTCAACATTACATCGGCCCCGCGGGTGATAAGGTCATTGGATATGCCTCCAGCAATTCTTCCTAAGGTGCCCATTGAGCAAGGAATTATAATTAATGCATCATACTGTGCCGACCCGGATGCAAAGGGTGCCATAAAATCTTTATTATCATAAAACTTAAATGGTAGCGATGTGAAGCTATCATCCCCAATTTCTGTTTTCCAAACAATCTTTGCGTTGTCCGTCATCACTACAGATACTTCCTGTAAACCTTCTTTTAAAGTGGCTAATTTTTCTAATAATAATTTGGCATAAATGGAGCCACTAGCACCGGAAATAGCAATAGCAATTTTTTTCATGAATCGTGGAATAGATTATAAAATGAAGATACAACTGGCAATGCATTTTGTTCGTAAGGCAAGCATTCCTATTTATTCTATCACACCAGTAATTCTTCTAAAATTAAACTCTATAAAATTGTACAATCTAATTGGCAAATCGAAGATCAATTGCGAAAGCTTTGTGCAGGTTTTAAGAGGGTAATAAATCACTCTTTACTCATCATTTGTTACTTTTGCGGCAATTCGTTTTTTTCCTAAACTTATAAGGCTCCTCTAAAGCCTTCCACTGAAGGAAAAAAGCTTTAATCATAAATACGAAATCGTACATAATTTATGGCAGACATTTTTGAAAAATTACTCAAGAATCAGGGTCCACTTGGCCAGCATCGTGAAAGAGCACATGGTTATTTTGCTTTTCCAAAATTGGAAGGAGAGATTGGCAGCCGAATGAAATTTAGAGGGAAAGATGTAATAGTGTGGAGTCTTAATAATTACCTGGGCTTGGCCAACCATCCGGAAGTGCGTGCCGTTGATGGTGAAGCAAGTACCCAGTTTGGACTAGCAACACCAATGGGTGCCCGCATGATGAGCGGAAATACAAATTATCATGAACAGCTGGAAAAGGAATTGGCTGAATTTGAAAATAAAGAAGATGCTATTTTATTGAATTATGGATACCAGGGCATGGTTAGCATCATTGATGTATTGTGCAATCGGCATGATGTGATTGTGTATGATGCCGAAAGTCATGCCTGCATTATTGACGGACTGCGATTGCATGCAGGTCATCGGTATGTGTTCAAACATAATGACCTTGAAGATTTTGAAAAGCAAATGCAACGTGCCCAAGCATTGATAGAAAAGCAAGGGGCTGGTGGCATATTGGTTATTACGGAAGGCGTATTTGGAATGGCTGGAGACCAGGGAAAATTAAAAGAAATAACTGCTCTTAAAAATAAATATGAATTCCGCTTACTGGTAGATGATGCGCATGGGTTTGGAACCTTGGGCAAAACCGGTGCAGGTGCGGGCGAAGAGCAAGGAGTTCAGGATGCAATCGATTTATATTTTTCAACCTTTGCAAAATCAATGGCATCTATTGGTGCATTTGTAGCCGGGGATAAAAGCATTATTGATTTCATTCGCTACAACATTCGCAGTCAGATATTTGCTAAAAGCCTTCCAATGCCGGTGGTGTTGGGCAACCTGAAAAGGCTCGACCTCCTGCGCACCACGCCAGAGCTAAAAGATAAGTTGTGGGAAAATGCGCTCAAGCTTCAAAATGGATTAAAAGAAAAAGGCTTTGACATTGGCCATACAGACTCTCCGGTAACGCCTGTATACATGAAAGGTGGGGTAGAAGAAGCTACGGCTATGGTGATGGACCTGCGGGAAAACTACGGCATCTTTTGTTCTATTGTTGTGTACCCTGTGATACCGAAAGGACATATTATTTATCGTCTTATTCCTACTTCTTCCCATACAGATGAAGACATTCAGTTGACGCTAAAAGCATTTGAAGAAACAAAGAAAAAACTGAATGAAGGTGCTTACAAAATGGAAGCAATCCCAGATATGGCTGAATATAGTGCTAAACGTTTTGACTATATGAAGGTGAAAACGAAAGGAAAAAAATAAGTCGTTGATAGTTTATAAAGCCCTTTTGTAAAAGGGCTTTTTTGTGTCGTGTTTGTAACTTTATTCTGAACTTATTTATCAATTTTTTGAATCAGATCAATGATAATAGCTTTAAGCTTCGGGCTTTTGATTATAGCGATGTATCCTCGCTAACCCTCCATGCCAATAACGCAAAGATTGCAAACAACCTCATGGATCGGTTTCCATATCCCTACAATAAGGAAGATGCTTCCGCTTTCATAGCTACAGTAATGAAAGAAAATCCGGTTCAGGTATTTGCAATAGAAATAGGCGGAAACGCAGTGGGCGCCATTGGCCTGCTTTTGCAAGATGATATTTATTGCAAAAATGCTGAGCTTGGCTATTGGTTGGGAGAGCCATTTTGGAACAAGGGAATTATGCAAAAAGCAATCCCTCAAATAGTGGAGTACGGTTTTCAAACCTTTTCTATAGAACGCATATTTGCAAGGCCTTTTGGCCGAAATAAAGCCTCGCAAAAAGTGTTGATCAAAACAGGTTTTTTGTTTGAATATGAGTTGCAAAAAGTACTTTTTAAAAAGGGTCAGTATGAGGACGAAATATGTTTTGGCATTAGAAAGTAAGGTTAAAAATTATTTTTATAAAGGCGAAAAAAAACATTTGCTGCAATAGATTTCCAGTGCATTGCCTTGTAGAATAATAACTTAATTTAGTGCCCATTAGAGGCGGTTACAGCTTTTATTCTTCTGCATTATTTACTTTTATTTCTAAATATTTATTACCCATGCGAAACGTTTTGTTCTTGCTTTTATTCCTTCCTTTCATTTCTCAGGCTCAGAAAAAGCAAATCACTTTAGAAGATATTTATAAAAAAGGCACCTTTCGGGGTGAGTTTGGAGGCGGCTTTTCAGCAGCTGGAGAAGACAAACTTTTTGATCCTAAAGATGTAAAGGATGAAGCGGGCAAGCAATTGAATACGGGCGACATGTCATTGAGTGCGGACAAAAAAAGAATTCTTTTTTTTAATGGACGAGAATCCATTTACCGGAGGTCATCCAAAGCAACTACCTACCTGTACGATGTGGCTACTAAAAAAACAATCCGGTTAAATGAAGGGAAAGTATTGCATCCTACCTTTTCACCCGATGATACCAAAATAGCATATGTGTTTGACAATAATCTTTATGTGTACGACATTGCTTCGGCCACATCAAAAGCCATCACTACGGATGGTAAATGGAACAACATTATAAATGGTAATTCTGATTGGGTATACGAAGAAGAATTTGGTTTTAGCCAGGCATACCAGTGGAGTCCTAATAGCGCTTACATAGCTTATTATAAGTTTGATGAAAGCAAGGTGAAAGAATATTCCTTTACTTATTTCAACAATCAATACAATCAGCAATACACGTACAAATATCCTAAAGCAGGGGATGATAACTCCAAGGTGGATATCCACATTTATAATTTTGGCAATGGCCAAGATGTAAAGGTAGATTACGAGGTAGGAGATATATACATTCCTAGAATCAAATGGACCTTGTCAGACAATAAGCTAGTTGTGTTTTGGATGAACCGCCTTCAAAATAATTTAAAGCTTTTATTGACAGAACCAGCGACGGGTGCCAGCAAATTATTGTACGATGAAAAGAATAAATACTATGTAGATATTACTGATGATTGGATGTTTTTAAAAGACGGTAAAAATTATCTATTTACTTCAGAAATGAACGGCTATAATCAAATTTATTTGTATGGGTTTGATGGTAAAAAGAAAGTGCAGTTATCTAAATTGAAATACGATGTGGCAGACATCAATGGAGTAGATGAAAAAGCACAATTGGTTTATTACACATTAGCTTATCCTACTGCCATGGATCGCAATTTATTTGTTTCTGATTTTAGTGGTAAAAAAACCACGCAATTAACAAAAGGCACCGGTTGGCATCGTGTGGTAATGAATGATGGTTTTACGCAATTCTATGATTATTATTCAAACATTAATACTCCTCAAAGCGTCACTTTATTTGACGTGTCAAAAGGAAGAGTGATAGCAGCCGTACAAAATAAAGTAACGAATGAAAGCAGCAAACTAAAAGCAGTAATGGCTGATTATGACCTCAGCTCTGCCGAACTTATAAAAGTACCCAATAGCAAAGGGGATACACTGAATGGCTGGATGCTGAAGCCGACACACTTTGACCCAAACAAAAAATATCCGGTGCTTTTTTGCAACTATGGTGGTCCTGGTTCTCAGCAGGTGGCCAACCGGTTTGGTGCGGTTAGTTTTTGGCATCAGTTGCTGGCCGAAAAAGGATTTATTGTTGTCTCAATAGATAATACGGGTACAGGTTTCCGCGGCGAAGAATTTAAAAAGAAAACCTACCTGCAATTAGGAAAGTATGAAATAGAAGATCAGATTGATGCAGCTAAATGGCTGGCTAAAATGCCGTTTGTAGATAATGGAAACATTGGTCATTGGGGCTGGAGCTATGGTGGTTTTATGAGTTCGCTGGCCATTACCAAGGGAGCGGGTGTGTTCACTGCAGCAGTAGCCGTGGCACCGGTTACATCCTGGCGCTTTTACGATAACATCTATACAGAACGGTACATGCGTACCCCACAGGAAAATGCAAAAGGCTATGATGATAATTCTCCCTTAAACTTTACGGATAAAATAAAAGGTAAATTTCTCATCATCCACGGTCTTGCAGATGATAATGTACATTTTCAAAATAGTACACAAATGATTTCTGCCTTAGTAAAAAGCAATGTTGATTTTGAAAGTGCTTATTACCCTAATAAAAATCACAGCATTGCCGGAACTACTGACAATACTACGTTCCACCTGTGGAGTAAAATGACCAATTGGATTTTAGAAAATTTGGGCAATGAAAACGTGAGAACAGAAGGTGATAAAAAAACTACGAAAAGTAATTTTTAATGCAATAAAATCTCAAAATAAAAAAGCTCCAACAGGAGCTTTTTTTGTGTCTTTACCGTGTTATGGAGCCCTGTTGTGTAATATATTTTATACAACAACCTTATTTTTTTTCTGGGAGATACTTCCAATAGCGGGTAGGCATATGCTGCAAATGAAGCTTGTTATTTTTTCGGGATTGTATGTTTACGCTCTTAAAATATTGTTGCCATAATTGTTGGTACAATACTTCTTTTTCATCATAGATAGCGCGGATGTCTTTGCCACCTTGCAGGTTATCAGTAAAGGCCATTTGCACGTTGGTCACGGATTCTTTATCATAATAAATTCCATAGCGCCGTTTGCCATCCCATATAAGCCAGGCCATGTCCGCAAACCGATTTTTGAAGTGAGCTTCTATAAGCGGCAGTACATTAAAGTCAGGTTCTACAATTGCGAAAAAAAGACCATCTGCTGTTTCCTGGAAACGAACAAAAGCTTCCATGCGGTGCTTTTCCCGATGCACTTTCTTTGCTATTTGAAACACTTGAAGCACCGCCTCATTGCTAAAATCTTTTTCAATAGACTTTGCTTCTTTGAACGCATATTGCGCATACTGAAGCAAGGTGTTTTCAATGCCGGGTAGTTCAGATAAAAAAGTTTTGTAAAATTGCTTTAAGGCTTCAGCACTTAGCTTTTTTTCTAACCCTTTCCACACCCGCAGGTGGTTTTTTTCTACCGTTTGAACCTCATGAATCTTATCGTATATATTTCCTCTAAAATGATCTTGTGTGGTAATGTGAGGCTCTTGAATCTGCAACTCATACACATCAAAAACGGCTGATAAAAAACCTTCAAAAGTGCTGTCATAAATAAGGGAATGCATTATTAAAACAAGGCTATTTGCGGGGTGTAATTTACTTTGTACTTACTCTGCGATTGGGCTAAAATGGCTTGCCTTATTTTTACAGGGCTGTGGTCATTATGTGCCAGGTTATTGTATCGGCAATGAATAAAGTATTTAGCCCGGTTAGCAGCAATGTTGAACTTTTTTAAATGATCCCAGGTGAGCGTAGAAAATTTTCTGGCTTCCCATATTTTTTGTGCCGATTGAATGCCAACTCCCGGAATTCTTTTCAAAACTTCAAGGTCCGCTTTATTTATATCTACCGGAAATTGATCTAAATTTTTTAATGCCCATCCCAGTTTAGGATCAATTTGCATATCCAAAAATGGATCGTCCTTGCTAATAATTTCATCAACTGAAAAACCATAAAATCGCAATAACCAGTCTGCCTGGTACAATCTGTTTTCGCGGATAATAGGTACCGGCGTTCCTATTGCCGGCAATCGGTTATCGGTGCTGATGGGCACGTATCCGGAATAATAAACCCGCTTCATGTTCATGCCTTTATAAAATGCATTTGAAAGTTTTAAGATTTGCCAATCAGTATCTGGTGTGGCTCCTATCACCATTTGCGTGCTTTGTCCTGCTGGCGCAAAAAGTGGTGCTTTTTTAAAAAGGATCTTTTCTTCCTTATTAGCTATGATCTCATTTTTTAAAAAACTCATTGGCTTAATTACATCCTCCCGCTTTTTATCGGGCGCCATGAGCAGCAAACTTTTCTCAGTTGGCATTTCTATATTCACACTTAAGCGGTCAGCAAACAGACCTGCCTGCTTCAATAATTCTTCACTGGCTCCAGGGATGGCTTTTAAATGTATGTAACCATTAAAATTGTGTTCTTCACGCAGTTTTTTTGCAACGCGAACCAACCGCTCCATAGTATAGTCCGGATTGTGAAAAATGCCGGAGCTTAAAAACAAACCTTCAATATAATTTCTTCTATAAAAATTAATCGTTAAGTCTACCACTTCCTGCACGGTAAAGGCAGCTCTTTTTACATCGTTGCTTTTTCTGCTTACGCAATAAGCACAATCAAAAATGCAATGATTGGTAAGCAATATTTTTAATAACGACACACAACGTCCATCCTCAGTATAAGCATGGCATATACCCATTCCTTTTGCATCTCCCAAGCCTTTATTTTTATTATCTCTTTTGCTTCCGCTGGAGGCACAGGATACATCATATTTGGCAGCATCTGCCAATATGGAAAGCTTCTCAATTATCCGTTCGTTCATGCTAAAATATATAGTGTAAAATTACTAAATACTATAGCATTAAAGCGGCTTTTTGCGTTAAAATAGAGAGTTTGATCTGTGTAGCTTCCGGCAGATTCTGACAATTTTTCCTAAACAAAAAGAGAAATAATTATTTTTTAAAGCAGTGGTATTTATTGTTTGTATTGAAGCAGATTTAAGGTGTTAAAATATCTATTTTAAGAAATTAATTTTTGGATAAATCTCGCATCTTTAAGCGCTGCTGTAGAGGCCGTATTATTAAAATATAAATAGGCTTCGTTCCCTTTATTACTGTTCTTTATTTGAGTAACAATGGATTGTAAAAATGCGTCTTCGTAATCAGAATAATAAAGTTTAGGCACCCCATGAAAACGATAATAACAACAAGCAGTATTGACCACCGCACTATCTTCTAAACCTGGAAAACTAACTCCGCAAAATGTTATGTTTTTTTCACCCAATGCAGCCATTACATCCGGCCGCCACCAACTTTGATTTCTAAATTCAATAGCGTTCGTAAATGAAGCATTTGTTTGGTTCAAAATGGCTTCTAAAATTTCTTCCGAATAAGCCAGTTTAGGAGGAAGTTGGAATAGTACCGGACCTAATTTTTCTTTCAGTCCATTGCTTAGTACGTCGTAAAATAATTTTATATCTTCTTCCGTTTCCCTAAATTTTTTAAGGTGTGTGATTTGCTTAGGCACTTTTACAGCAAACAGAAAATGAGGCGGAGATTTTTGATACCATTTTTGTAAGGAGGAAAGCTGCGGAAAGCGATAGAAAGTAACGTTCAACTCCAGCGTATTAAATTGCTGTGCGTAGAATTCAAACCACTCTTTTTGTGGTAACCTTTTTGGGTAAAAGATATCCTTCCATTGACTATAAGAAAAACCGGAACATCCTATACGCCACTTGATTTGCTGCATGATATTAAAGGCACAAATAATGATGCCATTCGAAGTTCTGTTTCGCTTTTTTTTTAAAAAATTAGGACGGTTTTTTTTGAAATAATAAATGAATAGCAACTTTTAATCTGGTAACACCAAGGTAATGATGGCACCTTTTCCGAGATCTCCAGTAGCATAAATTACTCCTCCGTGGTGCTCTACTATTTTTTTGCAAATGGCTAAGCCTATGCCTGTTCCCTCGTATTCGCTGCGGCCGTGCAACCGTTGAAAAATGGCAAAAATCTTTCCTGAATATTCTTGTTCAAAACCAATCCCGTTATCAATAAACTGAATTTGATGGTACCGGGAAGCTTTTGTTAGTTGGTGTATTTTTAAAGCACCTGGTGCTATGAACTCGTGTCTTATTTGAATTATAGGTTTTACTCCTTCCGGCACAAACTTTAAAGAATTACTAATTAAGTTTTGAAATAATTGCCGAAACTGAGAAGGAATAATATTGGCTTGCGGCAGTGCATCAGCCTGAATGGTAGCTTCTTTTTGCTCAATTTTATGATCAAGCGTTTGCAAAACATCTTCCAATATCAAAGACAGGCTAAAGGGTTGAAATGAATGATCACCTGATATCATTGATACAGAAAGTAGATCGGTGATCATCGTCTGCATCCGATGAGAGGCATCTATTATTTTGGTGATATAAATTTTTCCTTCATCAGTCAGCAGTTCTTTTTGAGTAGTAGCAAGGCGGTCACCAAATGTGGCAATTTTCCTAAGTGGTTCTTTCAAATCATGACTGGCCACGTAAGCAAATTCTTCAAGACTTGCATTGGATTGTTCTAATTGAAATGAATTTTGCAACAAAGCTTTTTCCATTTCTTTCCTTTTACTAATATCCAGCGCAGCGCCCAGGATTTGCAAAATATTTCCTTTATCATCCCGTTTAAAAATTACCTCACGCACTAATAACCAGCACCATTCTCCCATCTTATTTTTCATCCTGCATTCGTACTGCACCATTGAGTCTTTATGCTCAAAAATCTTATCGCTTTGTTTCCGCTCCGGCAATAAGTGAAGGTCATCAGGATGGTACAATAAGTTAGTTATATTGGATCCGCTTTCTACAATCTCTTCAGAGGTAAAACCTAGTACAAAATAAATTTCCTTATTGATGTAACTAATACGGTCAGTTGATGGCTCAAATAAATATAAAATAGTAGGTGAGGCATCTGCTATTTGTTTTATAAAATGTTCTTGCTCTTTTACTTTTAGGACGGCTACAAACTGGTCTGTCACATCAAGCGAAATAGTAAGCAGATGCTCTACTTGCCCATTACTATTTCTGTCGAAAACCGTAGTGTAGGTGTGAAACCAATGGTACACACCATCCTTATGCTGCAGCCGGTATGTAGCTTCACTAATCTGATCCGAATTTTCCCCTTTTTTATTTGCTGCGTCAAGAGCTGAAGTAGTTGTATTCAGGAGTGCGGCTGCATCATCTGGGTGAATAATGGTATTTAAAAAAGCCAATCCATTTTCTAAAAATTCATTCGGGTTATAGCCTAATAATTTTTTTATCCCTTCGCTTACAAATACATACTTGCCGGAATGCACATTGTAAGAAGTAATAATGGATGGAGTAGCGTCTGTAATTTTGCGAATAAAGTTTTGATTTTCTTTTAATTCATTCTCAATATTCTGCTGATCGGTAATGTCTTGCGTGGAACCAAAAAAGGCAATAATATTTCCTGCGCCATCCAATTTTAATAATCCTTTTCGATGCAGGGTTTTTATTTTTCCATTTTTTAAAATGATACGGTGCTTATTATCATACGGAGTTTTATCTCGTAAGGTGCCTTCAAAATATTTGAGCAATTCTTCTTTATCCTCAGGATGTACAAAGGATAGAAACAAATCATAAGTTATATTTTCTCCAATAGGAATTTCATAGATATTATATAATTCGTCTGACCAATGCGTGATTTGAGTAGTCACATCAAAAGCCCAGTTACCCAGGTTGGCCATCTCCTGTGCCTGCTTATACAATGCCTGATTTCTTTCCAGTTCCTCTATCAAATTTTGACGCTCAGTGATATCTTGTTCTGTGCCTACTACGCTAATTACTTTGCCATGCTCTTCTTTTTTTACCTTGGCTATAGAACGCAAGATCTTTTCTTCTCCTCCTTCAGTTATTATTCTAAAACTTCTGTCCACATAGCTTTCTGTGAAATTGGGTGCCAGGCTATTTTCTACCATTTGCCGGTCATCGGGGTGTACAAACGAAAGAAATCGTTCTATGTTAACTTCTTCGGATTGCGGTTGGAGACCGTAAATTTTATAGAGCTGATCTGTCCATTGCACTTTATTATTAACCAGGTCCCAACTCCAATTTCCCATATTAGCTAATGCTTCCGCTTGCTGATAGAGTTCTTCACTTTGCCGCAACTTTTCAATCAAATTTTGCTTTTCAGTCACATCTTGTGCCGTACCTATAATTCTTAATGGCTGTCCATCATCCGTTTTTATTACATCTCCCAATGCATGCAATATTTTCAATTTTCCATCTTTTGCATTTATACGGTAATAAAAGTCAAAGGAGGATAAATTTTGAACAGCTTGCCGCATTTCATGTCGTATCATTTCGGAGTCGTCAGGGTGGTTGCATTTTTCTATTTCTTCGTACGTAAGATTTTCATTTTTTAAATCAAATCCATAAATGCGACAAAGTTCATCAGACCATTTTATCTCATTGGAGCCAAGAAGTAGGCTATAATTTCCAATGTGCGTCAGGGCTTCCGCTTGCTCGAATCTTTTTTCATTTTCTTGCAACTCCTGCACCATATTGTGGTGCTCTGTTACATCCATCACCGTTCCTGTAAATGCAATTGGTTCGTCATCCTTATAACTAACCAATGCTTTGGACCAAATTATTTTTTCATTTGGTGCCGTTCCAAACCGGTATTGGCAATCCAGCAGGCCAGTATTATTCTTTGCATTTTTCAACGCCTCTTCCACTCGAGCTCTATCAGCCGGGTGTACCTTTTTTAAAAAGCTATCAAGGGATGAGATTTCATTCCCTAAAATCGTTTTGGTTTGTGCTGTATACGTGGAGTGTTGGGCATCAATATTCCACGAGAAACTTCCAATTCTGGCAATTGCCTGAGCCTCTAAAAGTTGGGTTTCCCGGTTACTTAATTCATCCTCCAATTTTTGTTCTTTGTCAATGTCTAATGTGATACCTAAGGTTTGAGTGACATTGCCCTTTTCATCTCTTTTAAAAACAAGTTCATAATTGCGCAGCCATCTATAAGTGCCATTTTTATTTTTTATGCGGTACTTGTAGGAGGTGATCACGCCATCCTCTTTACTTTTTACATGTTCTAAATGATTGATGGCTATCTGCTGATCATCCGGGTGCAGCAAAGAACTGATAACATTGACTCCTAAGGTGTTTAATTCTTCTTCAGTATATCCTATGATGGTACCAAATTTATTATTTGAATAAATATTTTTTGTTTGAAGGACATCAAACAAATACACTGCACCGGGAATAGTGTTATTTATTTTTTCGATGAGGTGAGCATGCTCCTCTACCCGCTCTTTCAGCAGGTCAATAAATATATTAGTAGATATAGTTTCTGTCTCCATCATTAGAAGGTCCACCTCGCTTACAATGGAAAGCGCTATTTTAATATCGGTAGTGTATTCAGTTATGAATTGCAGCAATGTTTGCTTTCGAACATAGGATAATAAAGTGATGTCTTCGGCCGATACATCTTGCTTTTTAATTAACGGCAGATTATTCTGTAACCACCGTTCTGCGCTATTTTCTATTTGCTCTTTGGCGTTGTTTTGAGCGAGGTAGGTCAGGTATATTTTGCAATCATTAAATGCAACCTGAAAGACTTCTTCTTCTGGTAGGTTTTCAAAGATTTTTATAAAGGGAACCGCTACTTCTTTTGATTTTTTTATCAGGTAATGGCTGTAATCTTCTAACCGATTATTTACTAAATAAAAAGCATAGCCGGGTAGGTGCTCAAAGGTGAGATTTGTGGTGGATTGGTGGGAGTATTTTTGCACAGGATGAAACTAATTTATACCTAAAATAAGGAATTGCAGTAAGTAAAAACAGTTTACCTAAAGGCATTTAAAATAAAATTATTTTTTAAACTTTTTATTTTTTTAAGTAAGTTATTGATGGTGATTTTGTATAACAATTAATTATCGGCAAAGGTTATATCTTGATCAACGAAATATATAGATGCCGTAGAAATTGGTGTTAATTATTGAATATAGATCTTAATGTTTTTCTTTAAAATTCCTTTTAAATGGGATTGTAGGTAAGCTTTAATCTCGCCTTCTTCTTTGTATAAGGTGTCTGCTAAGTTGGATTCAATTTCCAATGATTTTAAATCATCCACCATGGCATCAAGTGCACCATCTTTCCAATTCCCCATGCCGAAGGGCAGTCTCATAATATTTTGACCTGGTTTATTTCCAATGGTAAATGTTACTTTATCAGAGTTAGAAAAAATAAAAAGAGGACTATGCCTTGCACTATCCTCTTTCAATTTCCAGGTAATTGTGACCGGTGAGCTGGAGGTGTTTTTTACAATTACCCTCCGCATTGGATCGCAGCCGGCAAATAGGAAAATAAAAAATATAAGGGTAAGGAATTTTATTGGCATTATATACCTCCTGCAGGGTCTTCTTCCAGGTTTTCGTGACTATCCCCTCCAAGGCTATAGTAATTATTTTCTTCATCTTCTTCCCCAATCTTTTCATTAGCATCGTCCAATTCACTTCCTGGTATATCCAGGTCTGTATTTATATCTTCATTGGTCACGTTTTGGGGAGTTCCTATTTCGTCGTTAGTGGCATTCAGTGCTGCCAGGTCATCTTCAGTTACATCACCTTCCGTGCCTTCTTTTAAATCAAGGTCGTCATTGCCAAGGCCTGGCTGAGGAGTCATTGCATTCCGGGCTTGCTCTGTATTATTATGAGAAGCAGAAAGCCGCTGACCCACACCGGATTGGTTGTTTGAGTTGGTAAGATTTTCTACATCTGCATCTACCTGCTTACTGTCTGTACGTTTGTCCATAATATCTTCGCGAGCCGGATAATGAGGATAGCCGGGAAAATCCTGGTCAATCTTTTCATCATTTGACTTTTCTACATCCTGCTTGCTATCCATAGGCTTGGTGTTGCTCGTTTCAGGGATCTCTTTTTCTTTATTGCTTTCTTGTTCTGTCATAATAGAGGTTTTATACATTACATAAAATGTTGTGCCGCATTCCAGATAGCGGCCTCTTTTGGTAGGTATTCAAATTCAAAATCACAATTTTAAGTTAGTGAATTGATAGACCACTTTTTTATTTTAATTAAATATCTGGGTTTCACAAGGTGAGAATAACATTCATTTTATTCGATTCATCTATAAGAAAAAATCATTTTGATTTGCATTAACCCTCCTATTTTATGCAATAGCCAAAATTTTAGCTACAACATCAGTTGCACTTCGCAATGCGGCTTCCACGGTACCTACTTCTTTACTA
>JBDSBL010000181.1:0-3413 GCA_039921625.1 Chitinophagaceae bacterium | reverse complement strand
GGGTACACCGCCAAAGAGGCTAAAATTGGATGAACCAGTCACTATTAAATAGTTGGAAAGTAAATTAGTAACCTACGTAAAAGACGTATAATTTTTATGAATTTGTCCTTTGTTGTATTTCAATATTAACCATAAAAAAAGGACACCGTTTGATGTCCTTTTACCAAAAAATTTATAAGTAGTTACGCCAGCATTTTACCTTTTACAGTATACATTTCTTCGCGCAATGCCTTTACTCTTTCATCTTCCAGGTATTCATCAAAGCTCATTAAGCGGTCAATGATTCCGGTGGGTGTGAGTTCTATTATTCGGTTGGCTACTGTTTGCATAAATGTATGGTCATGGGAGGTAAGCATAATGATACCAGGGAAAGTATTACAACCTTCATTAAAGCTTTGAATACTTTCAAGGTCCAGGTGGTTGGTAGGTTGATCCAGCACAATAAGGTTCGGGCTTTGCAACATCATGCGGCTTAGCATGCACCTTACTTTTTCTCCTCCACTCAATACGTTGGTCTTCTTTGTAATGTCATCACCACTAAAAAGCATTTTTCCTAAAAACCCTCGCAGGAACGGTTCGTCTGCATCGGTTACTTGTGGTGGCACGTATTGGCGAAGCCAATCAATTAGTGTCAACCCTTCTGTAAAAAATTCATGGTTCTCCAGCGGCAAATAAGCTTTGGTGATGGTAGTGCCCCACTCATACTTTCCGCCATCTGCTTCTTTTTCTCCATTAATAATTTCAAAGAAAGCAGTTACTGCCAGCGGGTCGCGGCTAAGGATGGCAATTTTTTCTCCTTTATTGATACTAAAAGAAACCTTATCAAAAAGCTTTCGGCTTTCTACAGAAGAACTTAAATTTTCAATATTTAAAATTTGATTGCCCACCTCACGCAACGGCTGAAATATAATACCCGGGTACCGGCGGTTAGATGGTTCAATATCTTCGATCACCAATTTCTCCAATGCCTTTTTGCGGGAAGTGGCTTGCTTACTTTTAGAAGCGTTTGCAGAGAAACGGGCAATAAAGTCCAACAGGTCTTTACGCTTTTCTTCATTCTTTTTGTTCTTATCCGTCAATTGACGTGCGGCCAATTGAGAGCTTTCGTACCAGAAGGTATAGTTGCCGGTATAGATTTTTATTTTTTGCTTGTCCACATCTGCTACGTGGGTACATACGGCATCTAAAAAGTGACGATCGTGAGATACAACCAAAACAATATTTTCATATTCAGCCAAAAAGTTTTCCAGCCAGCCAATGGTTTCAATATCCAAACCGTTGGTCGGCTCATCCAGCAACAATATATCCGGATTACCAAAAAGCGCCTGCGCCAACAATACCCGCAGTTTTAGATTGGAAGGAATATCCTTCATGAGGGTTGGATGATATTCTTCATTAATTCCAAGATCGCTCAGCAAGGTGCCGGCATCACTCTCCGCGGTATAGCCGCCCATCTCACCAAATTCTCCTTCCAGTTCTCCCGCCCGCATTCCATCCGCTTCGCTAAAGTCCTCTTTGGCATAAATAGCGTCTCTTTCCTGCGCAATTTTCCACAACTTTTCGTGGCCCATTAATACCGTGTTCAATACCGTGGTTTCATCAAAAGCAAACTGATTTTGCTTTAGCACTGCCATACGTTCGCCAGGGCTTATTTCCACACGCCCTTTATTAGGCTCTATTTCACCGGATAATATTTTTAAAAAGGTAGACTTGCCAGCCCCGTTGGCCCCAATCACACCATAGCAATTTCCCTTTACAAAATTGAGATTTACCTCATCGAATAGCACCCTTTTGCCAAAGGAAAGGGTGACATTGTTTACTGAAATCATATCGACCTGAATTTGAGGCGCGAAGGTACGTTTTTGAACGGCGCAGGAGAAAAGTTTATCGTTAACGATACCCTATTTTGCAAGAGATAAGCGGCACCTATAACCTTGCTTAGCAGCAAGTAACTCCTAAAAACGTAATTAACTTATGTGCGCATCGGGGGCGGGCTGTTGCACTATCGGGTTTAATTTTCGCTGGCTGTATTTCTCTATTTGCCGGATCACTTTTAAGGAAATAACTAACCATAAAAAACCCATGGCAAAGCCTGCCATTACATCGCTGTAATAATGCCGGCGCAAGTATACGCGGCTAATTCCAATTAAAAAGATCCAAAGAATTAGCAATATAATCAGGGTCCATTTTAAGCCTGCGTTTTTTACTGAATGCCATACAATGTAGGCCAGCAGGCCATAAAACGTAACGCTCATTAAGGCATGGCCACTGGGAAAGCTGAAGTTTTTAGCTTCTTCCAACAATTGGCCGGTGGGCCGGTGCCGGGCAAACAAATGCTTCAAACCAAACATGAGTAACAGACTGCTGATAGCTATAGTAGGTACTTTGATGGAATACCACCTGTGTTTTCTTAAGAATACATAATAAGCGATCAACGCAAGGTTGGCGGGAATCAGAAACTGGTGCTTACCAAAAAAGGTAATAAAGTTCATGATCTCCGTATTCGTCTCGTTGATAAAAGGGGTTACTGCATCAAATATTTTATTGTCCAGATCCTCATTGCGCAATAAAAAAATGCGGCGGGTAATAATGATAAAGGCATATAGGGATAGAAAAAAAACAGCGGTAATGATCAACATTTCTACTGATAACAAAGCCACCGAAGCCCACACTTTTTTTACCCGGGCATTTAATCGTTTAAACATATTTCCGTTTTTGCTGCAAACAGTATGCAAGAATTTAGGGGCAATAGAATTAGGGAATGAACGAAGGTAAAAAGTAAGCTGCTTTCTTATCTTTTAAAAAAACAGTGATCAATAAATTATTAATAATTGGTAATGATTCTTGGTAGTACTTAGTCCATTTTCCATTTTTCTTTATCCAGCACCTGTACGGTTTTTTTGTACAATTGCGTGGCAATCTCTGGAGTTTCTCCTATGCACAGCACGCCTAATTTTCCGTATTGAGAAAGGGCTCCTATCATATGAAACATCACTCCCTGTTGGGAAGATCCATCGTAGAGCAAACCATTGCACATGGCAATATCAATAAGGTCGTGCGGCGTCAGGCCTTTGTAGTGGTCGCTTTGGAGGTTGTCGGAGAAAAAGTAATAACGCGTTTGCCCGTTTGCTGTAAAGTAATTTGCTTTTTCTTTATCATAATCACCATCGGTTAAAAACTGCAGCATGAGGTAAGGATGCGTAGTGCCTCCTTTGCGCAGGTTTATTTCCAGGGCATAATGTTTCCATCCTTCCGGCTCTTTTACTGAAATAAAATCAATGGCAAAGCGGCCAAGAACTCCGTTTCTTTTTAATTCTTCTGCTATCTGAAATCCCATCTCACCAATAGCTGCCGCATACTCTGGCGATGCCGGAAAATGAGCACCCAGAAACACCTGCCCACCTTCTCCTCCC
>JBDSBL010000180.1:0-3253 GCA_039921625.1 Chitinophagaceae bacterium | reverse complement strand
TAGAGGTCAACCATAAATAAAAAATGTGCAAATACCTACGACTGTTTTTCAAGATGATAAATGAAATAAACAATCTCTCCGTTGCCAAATTGGAGGTGTTTTTTGGATCCTTTTAACCCGGAATAATGGCCAAAATATTTTTTTAAAAATGGGGGACTTGCTTCTTCTATCAAGTTTTTTCGAAATGGAGATGCGCCAATGCAGGAGTCGTAAATATTTTGTGTGATATCTCTTTTATGTAATATTAAGAATCCAGAATCTTTTATTTCTTTTTCCAATTGGAGTATGGAGCAATGCTTCAAGTATCGGTAATCCGTAAATAGAAATTTCCCATTGGGCTGCAACACACGATTTACTTCTTTGAAAAAAGCAAATGGGTCTTTATAAATGTGGCTCGATTCTACATTGATTACCACATCTGCAAAGCCATCTGGCAAAGGGATTGCGTGAGCATCGGCACATATGAACTGTGCATTTTTAAGTTGAGGGTAATTCTTTTTGCAATATCCAATTGCTTGAGAAGAATAATCAATACCGGTGAAGTGAAGAGGGTGGAATTTTTGAATAAGGTAGGCCGCACCAGCTCCTTTGCCACACCCTATTTCCACCACTTTGCTTTTATCTGTAATCATATATCCTGAACCATTTTTTACCAGTTCTTTATACAATTGAATGCCGAATTGAAAAACCGGTGGGTACACTGCCAGGTCATTATCTACAGGAGCAAAGCCATAATTATTTATGCTTAAATGATCAATGCCTTTGATGGAATAGAAATAATTATAAAAACGCTTGGCAATCGGTGCCAGTCGTTTGTGGCTTAAAAAGAATTTGTAATAAATTAAAAGATGAAGTAAAACAAAGAGACCTCCCAAACATAAAATGAAGATTGTAATGCTCGCCAATATTGCCATATAAATTATTCAAGAAAATGCTACCTTTTTGTAAGTCTTCTTTTCAATTTAAGGTTTGGAAAAATGTATTGCTTTTGAGTATGCCAATTGGTTATAATGGAAATCCAATCTTTGCCATGAGTTCCTGAAATCGTTTTTCTTTTTTTAAAATAGAGGGAACCCAGTTTTCATTTTTTAATGTAAGCAAAATAGGCTCGCGATCGTCAAACGCTTTGTCTAAAAAATAAAAAGAATCATCAAGGTTTCCTAAGTGCGCAGCCGATAAGGCAGTGAATGTACTTGGAATGTATTCCTTTTTGGCCCTTTCTTTTAATTCATCCATAAAGGTTTGTGCTTTTGTAAAATCCTTAAGAATACAAAAGGCCCATATCATTCCATTGATAGCAAAAGGATGGCGGTTTGATATAGTAAGTGCTTTTTCATAAGATTGTATCGCTTCTTCTATTCTACCCAACGCCCTGTTGGAATCTCCTTCATTTAAAAGACATAAAAAGGAATAAGCATCTAATTCAAGACCAGCTCTTGCCGCAGCTAAGGCTTCTTCATACTTTCCTGCCGTGTGCAGAATAAGCGAATAAACTCCAAAGCAAGGAGAGCTTAAAGGTTCTAGTTTAATAGCTATTTCTCCCTGCCTTATGGCCTCGGTAAGGTTGCCTTCCACCCAGGTTAAATAATTCCATCCATACCGGTAATGTGCCTCAGGATAGTTTGGGTCAAGCTCTAAACTTTTAAGAAAATTAGTTTTTGCCGCCGTCCAATTCCACTCATAGCAAGTGTAATAAAATCCTAAGGAACAATAAGGCTGGCTTAATAATGGATCAATTTCAATCGCCTTGTCCGCTGCTTCTTTTGCTTTCTCCATCATTAACTTAGATGGAGCCAAACCATAAGAAGCCATCAATAAATTAGCGTCTGCCAGGCCAACATAAGCTAACGCAAAATTGGAGTCAATCAACTTTGCTTTTTCAAAAGCGGTTATTGCTTTAAGTATAGAGGCACCGCGACGCCCCAAATAAAATAGACCTCTTAAATAAAGGTCGTACGCCTCTGTATTTTGTGTGCAGGTCTGTGCTATTTTAATGCGGTCGTGGTCAAGTAAGGTTATTTTTAATTTCTCGGTGAGGGCTAAAGCAATTTCTTCCTGAATAGCAAATACATCATCCACTTTACGGTCATACTGCTCAGACCATAAATGAAATCCATCTGCTACATTGATTAACTGGGCAGTAATGCGGAGCCTGTTTCCTTGCTTGCGCACACTTCCCTCCATTACGGTAGCTACACCAAGCTTTGCGCCTACCTCCTGAAGGTCTGTATTGGTACCTTTAAATTGCCTGGAAGAAAGCCGGCCGGCAACCTTTAAATCTTTCAGGTGCGCTAGTGAGTTTATGATTTCTTCTGCCATCCCATCACTAAAATATTCTTGTTCCGGATCATTGCTCATATTAGCGAAAGGCAATACGGCAATGCTTTTAGAGGGAACGTGATTTTTTTTTGGAAACGATGTTACACCTGCTTTTCGATGTTTAATTAGGATGGTGGTATCTACTTCGTATATTTTAACCGGTTCTTTTACATTTTTCAAAAGTTCCTCTCTTACAAACCGGGTGTGTATTTCCTTTTTATTAATTAATGTTTTAAAAACCGGCTCACTTATCCATATTCCACTAATTGGAGCGTTGGCCTGCAGCCGGGAAGCAATATTGACACCATCACCAAATACATCATTTTCTTCAAACACTACCTCGCCCAGGTGAATACCAATTCTCAATTTCAGACCCTCAATTTTGCAACTTTCCTGTTGCATAGAAATAGCACAGTATATGGCATCAGTCACTGTTTGAAAACTGGCCAACACTCCATCTCCCATTTCTTTTATCCAGGTACCATTATATTCAGTAATAAAATTTTTTTGAAGATGGCGGTTTTTATGAAGAAGTTCAAAAGCTGTTTGCTCGTCATCGCCCATCAATGCCGTGTAGCCTACAATATCGGTAAACATTATGGCGGCTAATTTTCGGTATCGATTCATAAGTTGAATGCCTCATTAAATATAAAAATATTTAATGATACATCTTTATACTCCTTATTTATAATGGCTTTTTTTAAATTGAATTTATTAGAGAAAGAAAGATTCTGTTGAGCTTGGATTAATGTTTATTAAGAATGATGGCAAACATTTGTGACCTAGTTGCGGAGTTTATTTTTTGGTGGATATAGGCAGTTATTATTTTATCTGGTTTTCAAAAATTTTAAAAAAAGAGGGTTGTTTACATTATTTTTAAACTCCTCATTTTGATATTACCAATCTAATTTATAAATTAGAGCTTAGGTGCAGC
>JBDSBL010000179.1:0-3697 GCA_039921625.1 Chitinophagaceae bacterium | reverse complement strand
TTGACTACTGCTTCTGTTGAAGAATTAAATTTTTCCAAACCACATTCAAAATGAAAAACGACACCCTCCTCTTGCAATCGTTTCAGTAAAATATTGGTTAGTGTTTTATCATCATGATCCAGAATTCCATTGCTTTGTTCAATAACGGTTACTTCGCTTCCAAGGCGCTGCATGGCCTGCGCTATTTCCATACCTATGGGCCCTCCGCCGACAACCAATAATTTTTTGGGTAAATTTTTTATGTGAAAAATATTTTCATTATCCAGGTAATGAACTCCCTCCACGCCGGGCACATTTAATTTTCTTGGTTTAGAGCCGGTGGCGATAATGATTTTTTTCGCTTTATAAATCTGTTCATTTACTGATACTTCATGGTTGCCAGCAAAACTTGCTTCGCCCAATACCACCTTTATCCCCTGATCTTGAAGCCATGCAGCATTCTCATGCTTTCTAATAATATTTTGCCGGGCATGCACATAGCTCATTGCTTTTTCAATATCCAATTCACCATTTAAAGTGATGCCAAATGCCTGAGCCTCCTGCGCAGCATGCATTTGCCGCGCTACATGTATTAAGGCTTTGCTTGGCACACAACCATCATTCAAACATTCACCACCTACCTCTTGATCACTTCTTACAATCATGGTTACGTTCATACCAATTTTTGCAAGAAAGAGCCCAACGCTCAAGCCGCCCGAACCAGCACCAATAATAATAATATCAGAATTAGATGTATTCATTTTAAGTATTTAGCGAACATTATTTGATACCAACAAAGAAGCCATATATTTAATAAGTATAAAAAAATTAATTAATGAAAGCTTCCGTAAAAACAGGATTTATAGCAGGTTGTCTGGGTGCAATTATTTTAGTAGTCATCATGTATACCATGAAAGCGCTTGGCCTGGGCGAGCCAGGTTTTATAGGTATGTATCGTGGCATGACCCACAGCAATTCAGAATACGATCCCCTGATTGCAGGTTTACTATTTGTACTTGCAGGAGGTGGTATCTGGGGAATACTATTCGCCTTATTGGTGAAAAATCCGACACTTTTAAAAGGATTTTTATTTGGAATTCTTCCTACACTTTGGCTTTGGGTAGTAGTCAATGCCATGGTAGGAAAGCCCTTATTTAATGGCTTTGAAATGAAGGGACTTGTAATGCCATTGTTGTTTAACATGGTTATTTGGGGCAGTTTTGTTGGCTGGTACTGTTCTACAAGAAAGGGTAACCGGGCAATTTAAAGCAACTTTATCTTAACCTGTATTTCCAATAGTTGATAGGGTATTTTAGAAAAAATCCTTGTCGGAATATTTCTTGGTAACCGCTTTACCTATCTCTGTTTTTAATTTAATGGCTTCCTATCCCAATGCAGTAAATCTTTTTCTTCATCTACATCATTAAGTACCGGTAGTAAATAATGATTCCAATTTAATTCGCCGCATTTTTTTATTGTTTCTTTCAGTACAGTATCAGTGCTCCATTCAATATTTTCAAATAGGGAAGGTTGGTTTTTTTTAATACCCAATAAATAGTAACCACCATCCTCTGCCGGACCCATCACCACATCATGATCTTTAAGATTATGAAAAGCAGTACATACTATTTCTTGAGTTAAAGAAGGACAATCCGTGCCAATGATAACGACATCGGTAAATCCTTTTTCAAAAAGGACTGCAAAAGCATTCTTCATTCGCTCACCTAAATCATATCCAATTTGTAATTCTTTGCTATACCATTCATTTGGCCATATATCGCTCTGCTCTATATAATTTGAATAAAATACAAATTTTTTGAAGGGTAGTGAGGAAGTATTTGCGAGCGTTTGTTCTAATAATTCTTTATATATTGAAAGTGCTTGCTCATTGCCCAGAGTTGACGCCAGCCTTGTTTTTACCTTTCCAATTTCCGGATTTTTTGCAAATATGATCAATGCTTTTTCTGTCATACTGCATTGATTACTGCTACAAAAAGGGGTGACAACCGACTATCTGCCTTGCCGGCAACAGCTATGATCTCCTCAATGTTTACTGGTTTTAAATGATCAGGGTCACATTCATCTGTAATAATAGAAACAGCAGCACACGGCAGTTGCAAGTGTGCGGCAGCAATCACCTCTGGCACCGTGGACATACCTACCATATCCGCACCAATAATTTTTAAAAAACGGTATTCAGCTTTGGTTTCCAGATTAGGCCCATGTACCGCAGCATAAACTCCGTTCTTTAAATCAATATTTAATTCTTTTGCTTTTTGCCTAATTATATCATTTAGTTTCTCACTATATGGTTCACACATATCAGGAAACCTTGGTCCTAGTTCGTCATTATTTTTTCCACTCAATGGACTTCCGGAAAGGAGGTTTATATGATCATCAATCAAAACCAAATCTCCTTTTTTAAAATTAAGATTAATGCCACCTGCTGCATTGGACAGCAACAGCATTTGAATGCCCAACAATTTCATTACTCTTATAGGAAAAACAATTTGTTGCAACGAATAACCTTCATACAAATGAAAACGCCCTTGCATGATCAGTACTTTCTTTTCTCCAATACGGGCATATATAAGATTTCCTTTATGGTAGGCAACGGTGGCAATAGGAAAGCCCGGGATATCACTATAAGGTATGGTAGTAATGACTTCAATATGTTGCAGCAATTGATTGAGGCCAGTGCCTAATACAACACCAATGGTTGGCTCATTAATTCCTTTTCCAATTAAGTAGTCTTTAGCTTTATTAAGTGCTTCCATACCTTTTGTTAAGCAACGGCTCCGCCGCAACTAGATCCTAAACCTGCAGTGCAGCCAAAGCAATGTTGGCCTATTATAATTTCTCTTTCGATCAATTGGTCTTTATTAAAATCCCCTATATGTTTACTCTGGCATTGCACTTTTAATTCCAGCATTTGATTAAAATCGCAGTCGTATAAATAGCCATCCCAACCTACTGAAATAGTAGTACGGCACATCACATTGGCCGCTGCTACCGGATTGTAAGCAGTTACTAATTTCTCCATATACGTCTCATAATTGCCGGAATTTAATAAGTAATCAAGGTAGCGGCTTATGGGCATATTGGTTATAGTAAATAAATTATTGAAGTGAATACCAAATTGCTCCTGCAACGCCACTTTAAATTCTTTTTCTAATACCTGTTGCGCCGGTGGTAAGAAAGCACCCGCAGGGTTGTAAACAAGATTTAGTATTAATCCTGTATTTTCTATACCATAACCTTCCTTATTGAGCAATTGAAGTGCTTTGATACTTTGTTCAAAAACACCATTTCCTCTTTGCCGGTCTGTTCTGTCGGGTGTGTAAAATGGAAGAGACGATACCACTTCTACCTGGTGCTTTTTATAAAATTGCGGCAGGTCAAAATATTTTTTATTTGCGAGGATGATGGTCAAATTGCAACGGACAATTACATGCCTGTCCAGCTTTTTTATTTCTTCTACAAACCATCTAAAATCTGGATTCATTTCTGGAGCTCCACCCGTAAGGTCAATTGTTTTAAATTCCGGATTGCTTTTTAATACATCAATGCATTGTTGCATTGTTTCCCTTGTCATGATCTCCTTTCTATCAGGGCCCGCATCTACATGGCAATGCTTACAGGTTTGATTGCACATTTTACCAATGTTCACCTGAAAGATTTGGATGCCCGTCGGACGTAAAGGGTACAACAGGGATTG
>JBDSBL010000178.1:0-20767 GCA_039921625.1 Chitinophagaceae bacterium | reverse complement strand
GAAGACAAGCGACTAGCTATGATGGTGGAAGATCATCCTTACGATTACCGAAATTTTGAAGGCATTATACCTGAAGGTAATTATGGTGCAGGCACCGTCATTGTGTGGGATGAAGGCACTTATGAAGCACCCGATTCTCAAAATAATTCCAAAAAAGAAATGGAAAAAACATTACTCAAAAATCTTGAGAAGGGAAGCCTTGACTTGTTGATGAAGGGTGATAAGGTCAAAGGATTATTTCGACTGTTTCAATTAAAAAATGATAAGGATAGAAAAGCATGGTTGTTGATAAAGCGTACTGATTCCTTTGCCTCAAAGAAAGATATTACCAAAGAAAACAAGTCAATAAAATCTGGTAAAACATTAGCGGAGGTGGCCGAAGAAAATGATACAGTTCTTAACCATCCCGGTGAGGGTAAAACAAAAAAAGCAAAAGATACTGCAGCAGCGCCAAAAAAAGTAAAAGCATCTGAACCAAAAAGTGCTACAAAAAAACCAGCAAAAAAAGCGGGCTCAAAAAAAACTTCTTCCACTAAATATTCTTCTTTGCAACTCAGTCTGGAGGAAGGAAAAGATCAAACGATAACATTAGACAAACATCAGTTAAAACTAACCAACCTTACTAAAACTTATTGGCCGAAGGAAAAGAAATTAAAACTGGATCTTGTGAATTATTATTTGGCCATTGCTCCTTTTATGTTGCCGTACATGATGGACCGGCCTCAATCATTGAACCGTCACCCGAATGGAATAAACGGGCCCAATTTCTACCAAAAAAATATGGAAGGGAAAGTGCCTGGTTGGATGACGACCCATGAAGACTTTAGTGAATCTACCGGAAAGCATGTGCAATATTTAGTATGTAAAAGTGAAGCAACGCTGGTGTACATGGCCAACCTTGGCTGTATTGAAATGCACCCCTGGCATTCCCGCATTCAAGATTGGCAAAAGCCGGATTGGTGTCTTATAGATCTGGATCCGCAAGGCATCAGTTTTGACAAAGTAATAGAATGTGCTCAGGTGGTAAAAAAAGTATTGGATGCAATTGGTGCCGTAGGTTATCCCAAAACATCAGGCTCAACAGGCATTCATATTTACATTCCACTTGGTGCTCAATATAATTATGATCAGAGTAAGCAATTGGCAGAACTTATAGTAACCTTAGTACATCAGGAAATACCTACGTACACCAGCCTGGAACGCAGTCCGGAAAAGCGAAAACGAAAAATTTATCTTGACTTTTTGCAAAACCGGGAAACTCAAACGGCCGCTGCTCCGTACTCGCTTCGGCCTAAACCGGGTGTGCCCGTTTCTACCCCGGTGCATTGGGATGAAGTGGCTAAAGGATTGACACCAACAACATACAATATGAATAATATTTTTGAACGATTGAAAGCGGAAGGAGATTTATTTCAACCGGTATTAGGCAAAGGGATAGACCTGAATAAAGTATTGGAAAAAGTGCAGGCTCTTATCTCTAAATGATAAAGTAGGCAATACCTTTTTTTATTTTTAATAAATAAGTTTAATGGATCAATTTAAATGGGGCGTTGTAGGTTCTTTAGAAAAAGCAAAAGGTTTTGTAGCTGACTTGCCTTTTACTTCATTGCCGCATCAGCTATATGGTATTGTAGATACAGATGGTGAAGGGGAAGCATTAGATAAGGTACCTCATATTTTTAATGACTTGCAGGATTTGTTGCAAAGTGATGCAGATGCCATCTATATTGCTTCGGAGTATCGGTTGCATTATGCCCAGGTAAAACAATGCTTGCTGCAGGAAAAACCAGTTCTTTGCGAAAGGCCCATTGCAGCCAATTCGGTTGAACTAAAACACCTCATTGATCTTTCCGAGCACAATCGGGTGTTTATGATGGAAGCCCTATGGATACACTTTTTACCAACTATTAAAAAAGTACTTTCTATAATTAGCAGTGGTGCTATAGGTGAACTGATTTCTGTAAAAGCTTCGGTTAATCACTCGCTATCCGACAAGCCAATTGGCATAAAACCGGGAGGAGGCAATGCTCTTTTTGAGTCAGGATTATATCCTGTTTTTTTAAGCACTTTATTGTTGGGTAAACCAGAATATGTGCAGGCAAAAGGGAAAATAAAAGGGGGCAGTGAAAATGATTTCTTCTCTGCCTTTCTTTCGTACGAAGGAGGGCAGTATGCCTTTATTGAAACAAATAAACTAATTAGAAATACATCTGCTGCCATCATCACGGGAGATAAAGGAGCTATTCAAATAAAAAATCCTTGGAGTGCAAAACCGGAAGGAATAGAAGTTGATTTTTTTGATGGTACCAAGGTGCTTCATAAAAGTGAGTGGCAAGGAAATGGATTGCAGTTTGAGCTGGATGAAGTGTATGAATGCGTGCAAAATGGTGAAATAGAATCGCAGCTGTACTGCCATCATTTTAGTTTGGATGTAATGGAAACAATGGACGATATAAGAACACAATTACAATCATAAAATTTTACCATTATCAATAAAGCATTAACCATATTTCAACACATAGCAAATGACATTATCAACACTGATTTCGTCATTGAAAAATTAGCAGACGATTGTGCTTTTTCCGAAGGTCCGGTTTGGAACAAGGAAGGCTTTTATCTTTTTAGTGATATACCTAAAAATTATATTCTGCGCATTAGTGAGGATGGCGGAAAAGAAGTTTTCATAAAGGAAAGCGGTTTTACCAATAGCCGGGATGCAGCCCTTTCGGAGCAAATAGGTTCTGATGGATTGGCTTACAACAATATTGGATTGTTGTTTATTTGCCAGCACGGCAATGGAGCAGTGGCAACTTGGGATGGAAAAGAAGTGACTTCATTTTGTTCTGATTATAAGGGACGGCCTTTTAATTCACCTAACGATATTGTAATTTCTAAAAATAATTCAGTCTTTTTCAGCGATCCTCCTTATGGATTAAAAGACCAGCAACTGCAACCGGATAGAGGACAGGATAAAGCGGGCTTTTATTGTTGGAGAGAGGGTGCTGTTCACCTTATAACAGATCAGTATCAATACCCAAACGGACTATGTTTATCGAAAGATGAAAAAAGTTTATTCACTTGTTCCAATAAACCATTTGAAAAATTTGTGTTGGAGTTTGATACCACTACTTTAAAGTTAAAAAGGCAGGTAGCCAATGAAAGCAGTGATGGAATTAAAATAGATAAACACGGCAATCTATACCTATGCACTAAGGAAGGTTTGGTCATTATTGATCAGAATGGAAATCGTATTGCTAAGATTGAATTAGAAACCATTCCTGCCAATGCGTGTTGGGGTGGCAGGGATGAAAATGATCTTTTCATTACTGCTAGAAATAATATTTTTCTAATAAAAAATTTACAAAAAAGAATAAGTTCATAACAGTTATTTATTCTGTTCTCTACTTATTACTTTTTAAAGATCACCTGCTCCCGGGCCACGGTAGTACCATACTTTACTTCAATGATATAATGGGTTTCCCGAGCAAACGCATCGGATACAGTAAATGAAATAAGGCCACTTCCATTTTGAAAACGGTTGTAATAAACTTTTGCTCCTACCATGTCGTAGATGGTTACATCCACAGGCATAGAAGGACGCTCAAACAATTGTATATTGATTCGGTGGTCTTCTACCGGATTAGGGAATATGCGAATTAGTTGCAGTTTATCATTGGGCCGCAACAGTACCACCTCGGAATATTCTAATCGACCTTGAAGCGTTTTTCCAGCCAAGCGGTAATACATTTTTGGAGCAGCCACCTGATGGGTGAATGAGTAACTTTCGTCCACATTCAGACTATTATTTTTTACTCGCTGCACTTCTGAAAATTGAGTGCCATCTGTTGAAAATTGAAGTATAAATAATTCGTATCGTCCATTTTCATGCACCCGGCTAAATAGTCTTGATTGCCCATTATAATATTGCCCGGTAAGTGTAATAGCATTGATGGGCAATGGAGTATTGGCGGCAAAAATGGGAAGGCTTGTGAACGCACTGCCCAAAACGGTTTGAGATTCTTCGGGTGTTAAGCAAAGCCAGTCTTGCATCACGGTAGCATACAACTGTCTAAAGTCATGCTGCATGGGCACCTGGCTGGTTACTGTTGCTGCGGCTGGTATATCCGGAGAGCTTCCAATGACACCCCCATTCAGAGCAGCACCAAAAAAGATTACCGGTGCAGACGAGCCATGGTCAGTACCATTGCTGGCATTTGAGATTATTCTTCGGCCAAATTCTGAGAAAGTCATTCCGGCTACTTTATCTCCTTTTCCCATTAATTCAATATCATCTTGAAAAGCACTAATTGCCTTGGAGAGAATACTTAAATTGTTGGCCTGCGTACCGGTTTTTCGATCAATGGAATTCACCTGGTCAGAATGCGTATCGTGTGAATAAGGGTGATTGACAATATAGATGGGGGTAGTTAATCCGCCACCAATCATGCGGGCTACAATCTTCAATTGATCGGCTAGTGAGTTGCCGGAGATGGGGTACAATGCTGACTTGGTTACTTGTCCATTATAGGCATTGGTAATGCGGTCTTTGTAAGCATTACTTTGATCTTTCATCATCCGCAAAAACGTGAGTTCCCTACCATAATCATTATTAGGAGCAGGATCTGTAGTTGCATTTATTACATTTAAAAGCTGTGCGGGGTTGGCCACATTATATCCCATATTTACATTGGGCCCCTGGAGTGAAAAAGGTAGCGAAGAACCTATCTGCACAGCTAATGGATCTTTCATTGCCGCATTTGGATAAGCCGCCGGGTAATTAGGATAATTAGTATCTAGCGTACGACCGAGCCATCCGGTGTCTAAATACTGTGCGCTTCCTGATGCGGAAAACCAAATATCAGTTGCGCGAAAATGGCTAAAATTCGGATTGGGATAAGATACCGCCTGCACAATGCACACCTTCCCATTGTTGTATAAATTTTTTAATTCATTTAAAGCCGGATGCATGCCGGTGGTCGTTGTATTATTGAGCGGAAGAATATCTGCCTGCGGCAAAATAAGATTGCCCCGGGCATTGCTTAACTGGGAATATTTATCAAGAGCAATAATGGTATTCAATCCATCATTACCTCCATTTTGCTGAATAATGACTAATATTTTTCCGCAGCCGTAGGCCGTTTTTGCCAGTATATCAAATAATGAATTTCCGGTGGCAGTAGAAGCAAGTACCGGAAAACCATTCATAAAAATGGGGGCACTCGCTATTGCGGTATTTTTAAGGAACGATCTGCGTTTCATAGCAAAATGTTATTTAGTAAATGGAGAAGGTGCATAGTGAATTACATTAACTGAAATTCTGCCAGTTGGCAAAGGCCAGATAAAAGTGTTTTTAATCTTGTTTCTATGGTGCCTTTTTTAGTGACGTTGGTAAGGTTGGCTAAGTAGTCATTCCAAGCATCTGTCCAATAATGATTGGAAACCTGATTGCCTAAAAGGGATGTTATTTTCAAATTATCTTTTTGCGGCTGGCTTAGGTCCACCGGTAAAAGGTACCTTATAGATGCGGCAACAAGCAAGTCAGGATCGGCCGCAATAGTAGCTCCAAATTGTTGGGCAAATAGGATAACATTTGCTTTGATAAGTGTACCATTTTGAGTGAAGCCATTGAACAGGCGTTGAATAAGATCAAACCGTTTTTGAACTGCATTGGCATTGATCCAATACTCGTGGTAGGCAGGTGTTTGGAAATATGCATCCCAACCCGAAACGTTTGGAATAGTGCCCATCCGCTGACCCATTCCATTGCACAGCGTATCATTAAAATAACCCCAAATGCGGTACTGATTTTCAATACTGTTGCCTACCGAATTTATATTAAACATATTGAGTGTGCCGGCCACTAAATCAAAAGGGCTTTTGATGTAGACACCCCGGTTGGCCATATCAAAAAAATGTTGGCTTTTAAATAATTGCTGCAGCACCGGAGCTATATTCCAATTGTTTGCTACAAAGGTTTGGGCCAATGGAGCAATCACATTGGTTTCTATGTTGGCATCTATATCATAATAAACAAAGTATCGGTACAATCTTCTGCAGATATATTGCGACACCACAATGTCTTTACTAAAAATCAAATTAATCAAGGAAGTGATCTCTGCAGCGCCGGCACCTAATGCATCTGGGATGGTTTTACTATTAAAGAATGCAGAAAATTGTTTGGTGCCTCCGCTATGGGAAGTGGCTATAAAATTAGTGGCTTCATTTGCCGTGTTTAAGTTTTGCACCCTCCATCCGGTGAGCACTTTAGCAGCAGCCACTACATCTGCCTGTGAGTATTGACTGGCCGGATCTTTTCCTAATGTAAACAGTTCCATTAATTCGCGGGCAAAGTTTTCATCGGGCGCTGTAGCTGTATTTGCCTGATTGTTTAAGTAAAACATCATAGATGGCGTCTTAGCTACATTTTCAATCAAGGTTTTGAAATTGCCTAATGCATTATCCCGAAACATTTTTAAATAGCGGTAAAAGATGCGGGAACAATTGGTATTGATATAGGAATTGGAAGATTGATAGATGCTCTCAAAATCAATAGGGATGAAGTGATACCAGAACCAAACCATTTTCTCTCTAATCGTTACATCATCAGTAAGTGTTAGCCCAAAGGACCACATCCTTAAAGCATCCATTCGGTAATGGTTGGATGATTGACCCGGCGTGCTTGACGGGAAAAATTCATTAGTCCAATCCGCTCCATAAGCCAACCCTTTTTCATCAGCAAAAAAGTTTTGGTACCAGTTTACCGGTGGTGCCGGCGGTGTAGTATTAATATTTAAAACCGCATCTACTGCAGCTGACGGGCCCAGGGGAAGTAAGGTGTCTACATAGCTTTTCTTCCAGCCAAAATTAGTGCGACGCAAAAGATGCAAGACTTCCCACTCCGTCCAGGTACCGGTATAAGGCGCTAGTCCACTGGTAACGTTTCCTTGCCTGACTACTGATGTATCTAATTCTTCTCCACCTAATTTAAAGTTGATGCTTTCGCGGCTATAGTGCCGGGGTGAAAGTTTTTTGCGGGAATACTTTTCGAACAGCGGATCATTGCCATCACCACCGGGAGTTTCTTCTGTAAGCTTTGCATTTTCTTTTGCCTTGATGGTTTGAAAAAAGTTTCTCCTCGAAAATTTATTTTGGCCCATAACGATTAATTAAGATTTAAGTAGAATAAGGACAAGGAAATAGTGGCATTAGAAAAGGTAGCATCATTAAATAAGGATTTCTAAATATTTCGATGAAAGAGCAATGGCTTACGATGTATTTCTGTCCCTATAAAAAGTATCCCTTATTCAGCTATTGGGAAGAAACAAAAAAAGGTCCTGACAAAAGCCAGAACCTTTATTCTCTTTCCCTTCGCTGGCATTATCCAGATCAGGTGTTTTGGGTTTGATCTCAGATTTATAAATAAACCACCCCTTAAGAGAACACTTTTAAAACCTAAAAAATGGTGCCAAAATTTGTCAAAAGTTAGGAAGTGGCCAGGTACTTTATTATAATAAAATAGAGAGATTCTGTTTGATAAAAAGAAGAGGGGAGGTGCAAAATAATTTATTGTAAAAGGAATGTGCCGCTTTACCCGGCAATCCCTATTTTTGCGCTCCGCCGGGGGATTAGCTCAGTTGGCTAGAGCGCTTGCATGGCATGCAAGAGGTCATCGGTTCGACCCCGTTATCCTCCACTTTATAGGCTTACTCAGTAAGCCTATTTTTTTTTAAAGAGTAGATATTTAATTTTTATAGCTAATTGTTACCTCCTTAAGCCCTCGTTAAAGGTTGTTATTTGGATGTTATTTGAGCTCTTGCTTGCTAGTTGTTTCAATGCTTTCCGGTAGTTTTAATCAATCAAAAAATAAAATTTATACAACATGAAACACTTATTAATTGCCTTGTTATTTGTAGCAGGATTTAGCACTGCCAGTTTTGCACAAACTGCTAAAGTAAAACCTGTGCAAAAAACGACCACGACCACCACAGTGAAAACAACACCTGCTAACAATAAGGTAGCCACCACCTCTAAAACAACGGTAACTGCTCATAGCAATGCAGGTAAGATGACCACCGCCAAACCTGCCTTGTCCACTACAGCTGCCGTGAAGAAAGATGGTACTTTGGACATGCGGTACAAGAACAATAAAGTAGCGAAAAGTTCTTCACCGCATTTAAAAAAAGATGGTACTCCTGATATGCGTCACAAGGAAAACAAAAAGCATTAAAGATTCAGATTCAAAAAAAAATCCTTCAATAGTTGAAGGATTTTTTTTTGTTCTAATTCAATTATATAAATGTTACAATTCATTTTCTTCATCATATTCTCCTTTCCAGGAATACCAGCCAAATAGGGTAAGCCCAATAGCAATGGGAGTAAAAACAGAAATTATAATGACCCACGGCACCGGGTTTCCAATGTCGCCTTTTGCACTACTGTAAATAGTTTTATATGCAGTGAATAAAAGTACGGCAATAGCAAGTGGACCGAGCATCATCCAAACTATTCCAAGGCCTCTTTTTAAGCTGTCTGTTTTATTCATAAGCTTTCTGTTTGTTGGGTAAATACAATACTCCAATTATAAAAGATAAAATGGCAATACCTATAGGATACCATAAGCCTGATAAGTGATTGGAGCCGGGTAGCGTAGTGATCAAGGTAGCTACAAATGGAACAAGACCACCAAATACACCATTACCAATGTGGTAGGGTAGGGACATAGAAGTATAGCGAATGCGAATTGGAAAAAGCTCCACTAAAAAGGCAGCAATTGGGCCATATACCATCGTTACAAACAACACCATCACGGCAATTAAGCCAATCATTTTCCATTTAGCTTCTTCACTAAGCAGCACTTCTTTTTTTTCGTTTGATTTTGTAGCACCAAGCCCTTTATTAGTTTTTTTAGTGTATTTGTATACTGTACCATCTGTATACTTTTTTGAAACAATCATTACTTCCGTAGGCGTTTTGTTGTCTGTATGTAAGGCATCTTTTTCTGTATGCGTTTCTGATTGCGAAAAGCTTTCTGTTTTTATAGAAGTATCAGCAATGTGGTACAACTGTTGAAAAATAGGACGGTAAAAAAGCACACCTAACAACATGCCGGTCATCATTATATATTTTCGTCCCCATTTATCAGACAGGGCTCCAAATATTACAAAGAATGGAGTAGCAATCAGCAAGGCTATAAGAATGATTACGTTGGCTTGCTCATAGTCCACATTACATTTGGTAAGAATAAAATTTTGAGCATAAAACTGACCTGTATACCAAATAACACCCTGCCCCATAGTAGCTCCAAAAAGTGCCAGTAATACCATTTTGAAATTCTCTTTTTTACCAAAGCTTTCCCTTAATGGATTAGTAGTGGTTTTACCTTCTTTCTTTAGTTTGCTAAACAGCGGTGACTCCTTCATTTTTAAACGAATAAAAATGGAAACCACCACTAAAATAATGGAAAGCAAAAAGGGATAACGCCAACCATTTCCAGTAGTGAATTCTTCTACTCCTACTATCCTTCTAATACTAAGTATTACACCAAGCGAAATGAACAAACCCAAGGTAGCAGTGGTTTGTATCCAACTGGTGTAAAAGCCCCTGCGGTTGGGTGGTGCATATTCTGCAACGTAAGTAGCTGCTCCTCCATACTCGCCGCCAAGAGCAAGCCCTTGCAACAAACGAAGTACTAAAATTAAAAAAGGAGCCCAGCCTCCAATCACTGCGTAAGTAGGAACACAACCTATTAAAAAGGTAGAACCTCCCATCAATATCAGAGTTAGTAGGAAGGTGTATTTTCTACCAATAATGTCACCCAGACGTCCAAAAAATAAGGCGCCAAAAGGCCGGACAATAAATCCCGCTGCAAAGGTGGCCAAAGTTGATAAGAGGGCAGCCGTTGGGTTAACGTCGGGGAAAAATTTTTGAGAAATAATGGTAGAAAGAGATCCGAAAATATAGAAGTCGTACCATTCAATTAAAGTGCCTACCGAGGAGGCTGTTATTACTTTCCAAATACCATTATTTGAAGGCATAGATCAGAAACAATTTTTCTGTTTGATAAACTATTTTAAATGTAAGGAAATAATTAAAGGGACAAGGTGCAACCTGCAATTTTATAGGAGAGCTTATTTATGGAAATTACTTTTTTTACCAGATGTGAGAATCGATCTTACATTTTATTATCTGGAAAATGGTACTGTTAGTCCTTATTGTTGCAATGTGACAGGAGGTTTTTTAATATTGGATTAAATCCGGCTACATTATCAGGTTTAGTATAAAGCGACACTCCGTAATGGTCACAAAATACTTTATCAACCGGGCTGTTTGAGGTGCTGAGCATCACTACAGGTACATTTTTTAAGTCTGGATCTTTTTTAATTTCTACCAAAGTTTGCTTGCCATCCATGCGGGGCATGTTGATATCCAATATCACAAGACATGGTAATTCGCCGGCTTCCTTTCTTGTTTTTAAAACTTGCAATGCCTCTTCCCCATTTCGGGCTCCAATGACATTAAACGATTTATCAGCTTCCTGGATCACTTCACATACAAACATGTGATCATCCGGATCATCATCGACACACAATATTAAACGGTGGTTGGGCTGCATGGTTGGTGAAAAGTAGCTTAAGTATTAAAAATCAAAAGATGTAGATTTCTGCAACAATATAACGATGATAGCAAATAAAAGTTTAAAATATAGTGGTATTTATTTTGGGTAAAATAAATTTCAATTTTATTAATGAGAATTTTTATAAACGTGGCAAAATGAGATTGCATTTCGGATTTTTAATATTAACCTATGGGTACACCAAAAAAAGCTTTAAATAAAAAATTCCTTCATTTTACAAATGTTTCCCAAATCTCATAGAACAAAGCAGTATTGTGGATCTGGCTATTAATTTTGATTTAAAGAAACGGGTATCTAATTTGTAAGATTATTTACGAGCACATACTTTTCCCCTGTTATCATTTATAGATTTATTTTTATTGTACCAATGAGCCGCACTAAGACAGTAAGCTATTTTTTTCTTTTACTTGTCCTCCTCTTTTTAGCTTCTACTTCTTTTGCACAAAATAAAGTGCTTAAAGGAACTATCAAAGATCAGCACAGCAGTGAACCTATTCCTTTTGCTTCTGTTCGTTTTCAAAAATCAGGTTTGGGTAAACTGGCCGATTCTTCCGGATCGTTTGTGTTTCAATTGGAAAATTGGCCGCTGGATACGTTAGAAATTACTTCTGTTGGCTACCTGGATTTCAAGTGGGTTTTTAATCCCCTCTCTGCTACAAAAGACACATTTTATTTAACAGCGGAGATGGTACCCGGCAAATTTAATATGGGTGTTGTTGTCCGCTCAAAAGGCGTGAACCGGGGATTGCAAATGTGGCGCAACATAGTGAAGCATAAAGACAAAAATGATCGCTACCATTTTGATAATTTTTCCTATCAGCTTTACAACAAATTAGAAATTGATCTTAAAAATGTAAACAAGGAAAAGCTATCTGAAAACAAGATTTTAAAAAAGTTCGATTTTATATTAGATAACATTGATACTGCAGAAGGGTCTACGTTTTTGCCGGTGTATATCACGGAAGTACTATCTGATTATTATTATCAAAAAAAGCCTTCCATCAAACGGCGTGAAGTGCAGGAAGCGTACAAACTAACAGGAGTAAAAAACGAAAGTTTTGCCACCATGTTGGGTGGTATGGATCAAAACATAAATTTTTACAACAATTTTATTCCGGTAATTGATAAGCAGTTTGTGAGTCCTATCTCTGATCATGGGGAGGACTATTATAATTACAAAGTAGCTGATACTCAATTTGTGGCCGGCAGAAGATTGATCCATCTATTTTTTGTACCAAAAAGAAAAGGCCAAAATACATTTGAAGGAGATTGCTGGGTCAATGACACCACCTATGCCATTCAAAAAATGAGTTTGCGTTTGTCAGAAGATGCCAACGTAAATTTTTTGCAAAAGTTGAGCCTTATTCAGGAGTATTCACTGATCAATGATAGCACCTGGTTTTTGGCAAAAGATAAAATTGTAATGGACATTACTCCATTTGGAAAAACAAATCTTTCGTTCATTGGCCGCAAAACAACAACCTATAGAAACGTACAAATTAATGATACGTCCATCACCAATGAATTAGCAAAAAATAAAAAGCAGGAAGAAATTATTTTGTTGAAAACGGCAGAAGGGAAAACCGATCAGTTTTGGGCAGATGCCCGCCATGAACCGCTTAATGCAAACGAGCAATCCATTTATGACATGGTGGATTCGCTGTTGCAAAACAAATCGTTTAGAAATTATACCAAAGCAATTGATTTTATTGGAACCGGCTATTTAAGCCTGGGCAACTACCAGATTGGTCCCTGGCAAAATTGGATCTATTCCAATGCAGAAGAAGGTTTGCGGCTTCGGTTTGATATTGGTACCAATCATCATTTTAGCGAGCGGGTGACTTTTCATGGATATGCAGCTTATGGATTTGGAGATAAAAAATGGAAGGGAGAAGGAGATATTTTATACCTGTTCAACAAGCATCCCCGCATGTATGTGTATGGTTCTTTTGTAAATGATTTTGATTACGGACAAAATTATTATGATGAAATTAGTTCCGATAATATTTTTGCTTTGGCCATCCGTAAGCAAGGAGTTCCTATCAAATACATTCGATTAAAGGAAGAAAGAATTGATTATTTCAAGGAATGGAATCCGGGTATTTCCATACTAGTTTCTGCCAGAAGCAAAGAATATCATCCGGTGCGCAACTTACCGGGTGCTTCCTATTTTTCCAACCAAAAAGGAGCCCCGTTGAATTCATTTGAAACATCAGTCCGTCTAAGGTTTGCGTACTTAGAAAAGTTTTTGGAAAACTCATTTTACCGCACCAGCCTTGGAAGCCCATTGCCTATAGTGGAGGTAAAATATACAAAGGGTATTTCAGGCATTTTAAAAAGCAGTTATGATTACCACCGGTTGTCCGGCAGCGTAAGTGATTATCAAAGCATAGCCCCATTAGGTAATCTTTATTATAATGTATTTGCCGGCCGCACCTTTGGCACCATCCCTTATATGTTTTTAGATGTGGCTCCCGGCAATGAAATTTATTATTACAATAAGTATGCATTTAACATGATGAACCGGTACGAATATATTCATGATCGATATGCCGGGGTAAATGTGGAGCATAATATTGGCAATGGATTGTTTCGGTTTATACCCCTCACCCGTAAGCTAAAGTTTCGGCAGTTTTGGACAGCAAAAGCAATGTGGGGAACCCTTTCCGATGAAAATAAAACATTGAATTTTGTTAGCAATTTTCCGTTTCAATCATTAGATGGAAAAACCTATTTGGAGGTAGGCACCGGTGTCGATAATATATTTAAGGTGCTGCGGCTCGATTTCATCTGGAAGGTGTTGCCTACCCAAAATTTGAAAACAAAAGGTGACCGCTTTGGTGTGTTTGGCTCTTTCCGTCTTGCATTTTAATTAACCTGCTCCACTTCATTCCCAAAAAGAATTTATAAGTTTTAATATTTTCAAAAAAGTCATTTCCCATGGGAAATAGGGGTGTTCATTGCCTAAGAACATTTTTATATTACCTGCAATAGCTTAACCCGTTTGCAGCTACATAAGTATTAACTATTAAAAGTAGAAAATACAGGTGTAAAAGCTTTCAATTGTGATTTTGTATGATAACTTTTGAGGACTTATTTAGTCCAATAATCACAAAAAGAGACCCCATGAAAACTTTACTAAACAAAATGATGCTGCCTTGGGAATGGCTGTTGCAACCGGCAGGAGAGGAAAAGCAAAAATTAGCTACACCTAAAAAACGAAAAAGTGTAAAGCCAGCATTTTCTTTTCTTTCGCCTGAATGCTCCAATGTAAGAGGCGGAAGAAAAGATGATTCCAGAAAAATGCCAGCGCCTTAATTTATAATTTCTACAACCTTTTTTCGGTTAAACTGTATCTTTAGGATACAGTTTTTTTTATGGGAGTGTGGAAACAAGTTGCTGAATATTTATACCTGCGCAAGCCGGATCCAGACCGGCCAAACACACAGTTTGTTCGCTACATGCACGGCATCAACCGGCTGAGTATTTTCCTGTTTATTATTGCCTTGATCATTATTGCGGTCAAGCTTATTTTGAAGAAGTAGGTTGCAAAAATGTGAGGATCATATCTGCTGCCTTGGCCGAGGCATCTCCACCTTGTTGCAGCAATTCTCTTAAAGCAGCATAGTCTTTTTGTACCCTTTCTTTTCGTAAAGGGTCTGATAGAAGGAAAGTTAATTCCTTGATTATGTTTTCGCTTGTGAGGTCATTTTGGATTAATTCTGTGACCACTAATTTGTCCATAATAAGGTTAACAAGCGATATATATTTTATCTTAATTAAACGCCGGGCAATTTGGTAGGATATAGCAGAACCTTTGTAACAGACTATTTCCGGTACACCAAAAAGAGCCGTTTCTAAAGTAGCAGTGCCGGATGTAACCAAGGCCCCGACTGACTTTGAAAGCAAGGCATAGGTTTCGTTTAGCACACTACCTACCTGTGGATAGTCTTTTAAGATTTCACTATAAAAAGCTTCATCAAGCGAAGGAGCTTTGGCTACTATAAATTGATATTGCGGAAAGGCGGTTGCTGCTTGCAGCATGATGGGAAGCTTAATACTTACTTCTTGTTTTCTGCTTCCGGGCAGCAGGGCAATTATTGGCTTTGTTGGGTTTTCTAAGATAGGAATAAGTGCATGCCCGCTATTTTTATATTCATTGATTACCTGCACCAACGGGTGGCCAATGTAGGCAACGTCATAATTCCATTTTCGATAAAATTCTTTTTCAAAAGGAAGGATCACCAGCATTTTATCAACCACCTTTTTTATCAACTTAACCCTCCCTTCTTTCCAGGCCCACACCTGCGGAGAAATGTAATAGATTATTTTATAACCTTGTTGTTTGGCCCATTGGGCAATGCGTAAATTGAAGCCCGGATAATCTATGAGTATTAGTACATCGGGTTGAAAAGAGGTAATATCTCCTTTGCAGAATTTTAAATTGGTAAGGATGGTGGGCAGGTTTTTTACCACCTCAATAAAGCCCATGAAAGAAAGGTCTTTGTAATGCTTTACTACGGTGCTGCCGGCCTTTTCCATCAAATCGCCACCCCAGCTGCGGAACACTGCTTTTTGGTCACGTTTCTTTAGTTCTTTGATAAGATTACTGCCGTGCAAATCTCCCGATGCCTCACCTGCTATTAAGTAATACTTCATGCTGTAGCTGAATAGACGAATAAAGATAAGAACCCTGAACGGAGCGTCGCCTTTGCAGATGCTATTAGTTGCTGGAGCCGGTTACCTAATTAAATATTTTGAGAAACAGAAAGCTGAGTCCGTAGATGATTGTAACGACAAACACACCTTTTGCCGTTTGGTATTTGTTGGTATTGATATAGATGGTAAATAAGGCAATATTGCCTACAAGGCACCAAACACTGAAGTACGTGATCAGCCTATTCTCTTTTCGAAAAACATCTAAGAATGCTTCAAAATCATAGCTTGAAAACTTGAGATAATACACAAGCATAAATATGAGCATAGGAGCAAAAAGCCCTAGTATCACTCCAAGTTTAAAATTGTCATTTTTGATCAGCAAGGTTCCAGGATTTTTCAAGTTTTTCTTTTAAGGTATAATGCGTCATATCAAACTGTACGGGCACTACACTTACATAATTATTGGCCAGCGCCCACACATCGGTGTCGGTGCCATTGTCAAAATTTACAAACTCACCGGTAAGCCAATAATACTTGCGGCCGTGTGGATCAATGCGTTCTATAAAATCTTCTTCGTATTTGGCATATGCCTGGCGGCAAATTTTGATTCCTTTGATATCTTCCGGTTTGGCAATGGGAATGTTTACATTAAGCACCGTATGCTTGTCGGGAGTTGCTTCCAGCAATTGCTGCACAATCTTGCGTGCATAAATGCGGGCTGCAGTAAAGTCAGCCTCCAGGCTATAATCCAACAACGAAAAACCAATGGAAGGAATACTTTCAATAGCAGCTTCCACCGCAGCAGACATAGTACCGGAGTAAATTACATTGATGCTATGATTGGCGCCGTGGTTGATGCCTGAGATGCAGATATCGGGCTTGCTATGCAATATTTTATCTACCGCCAGTTTCACACAATCCACCGGTGTGCCGGTGCATTGCCAGGCTTCTATATCGCCAAAAAAATTGACCTTATGCAGCCGCAGCGGCACCCCAATAGTGATAGCATGTCCCATACCTGATTGCGCTTTATCCGGGGCCACCACCACCACTTTTCCAAGATCTTTTACCGCTTCTACTAAATTTTGAATACCTGGTGCCGTGATGCCGTCATCATTGGTCACCAGTATCACCGGTTCTTTTTTATTTGCTGCCATTCAATTATATATTCTCTTAAAACAAAGTTGTTCTTTTTTTTCAGGTTTCCAAACTTATGCTTTTTGAATGTCTAAATTAATTAGTATTTTTGGGCTAAATAAATTAGCTATATGTCAATAGCCAATAAAAACATGAAATACCTGCGCAAATTGCGTGGTTGGACTCAAGAAGAATTTGCACAAAAACTACGGATTAAGCGATCCTTATTGGGGGCTTATGAAGAAGAGCGTGCCGACCCGCGGATTGATGTGTTGGAAGTAGTGGCTGATATGTTTAAGCTATCGCTGGATGAACTATTGCGAAAAGACCTAAGTGAAAATAAAGGCACTTATCTTTCTAAACGCCGCGCAAGTAAACTGGCAGCCGGCCGCGGAGATATTCCCTTTGTGCCTGTAAAAGCTGCGGCAGGTTATCTTGCCGGTTTTGCTGATCCAGAATTTATTGACGAACTAAACACGTTCACTCTTCCGATGCTTGCTGGTGGAGATTACCGGGCCTTTGAGATAGTGGGAGATTCTATGATGCCGACCCCTAGTGGGTCTGTAATTGTGGGTGAAAAGCTGGAAAACCTGGAAGAGATAAAAAGTAACAATACCTATGTAGTAGTTTCCAAAACAGAAGGTATTGTGTACAAAAGAATGATGAAGAACAACCGTCAGAAAAACAAATATACTTTGGTGAGTGACAATCCTGCTTATCAACCCTATTTAGTAAACGCAGAAGATATATTGGAAGTGTGGCAGGCACAAATGATCCTCTCTAAAGCAAACCTGCAACAGCGTTGGGATGTAAACCAATTGGCAGGCCTCGTAAGCAATCTTCAAGAGCAGGTAAGTGTACTCAAAAAACGAATGAACTAAACCTAGTAATAAGTATAGGCAGCATTTTTATTGTCAATTTTGTCTATTATATTTACCGATTGCCAAAATTAGCTTCATGAAAGGCTTGTGCCTATTTGTTATTGCTTGTATTTACACTTTTTCTATAGCAGCACAAACCAATAGTATTGACGCTGTTAAAGCTACATCAGCCGTACATATAGATGGTAATCTAAACGAGGCAGCCTGGAAGACAGCACCTTCAGTTACGGACTTTACTCAATTCTTTCCTACTTATGGTTTGCCTGCTACTACAAGATCAGAAGTAAAGATTTTGTATGACAACGATGCCGTATATATCGGCGCCTACTTGTATGATGATCCAACACTTATAAGAAAACAATTAACGGCAAGGGATGGCGAGCAACGATCCAACGTAGATTACTTTTCTGTTTTTTTTGATACCTATAACGATCAGCAAAATGGATTTCAATTTTTAGTAACCACTGCTAATGTGCAATCGGATGCAAAATTGGGTGGCAAAGGAAATTTTGAATTTGGAGACTATGGCGATAAGACGTGGGATGCCGTGTGGCAAAGCAAAACGGCCATGAAAGAGGATGGCTGGGTAGTAGAAATTCGAATACCTTATATCTCCCTTCGCTTTGCAAAAAAAGAAGTGCAAAACTGGGGCCTTCAGTTCCTGCGCTTTACGAGGCGCAACAATGAATCTTCTTTTTGGAATCCGGTGAGTCCGCAAATAAATGGGTTTATAAATCAGTTTGGCCAGTATCAAAATTTAAAGAATATTTTACCTCCACTTCGACTTAGCTTTTCACCGTATTTATTAGGTGGTGTTCGTTTTTTGCCTGCAGAAAAAAATACCACTAACCATACAGAATGGTTGCGCAGTGGTGGTATGGATGTGAAGTATGGTATTAATGAAAGCTTTACGTTGGATGCAACGCTCATCCCCGACTTTGGTCAGGTAGTTTCAGATAATGTAATTAATAACCTGACTCCATACGAACAAAAGTTCAATGAAAACAGGCCATTTTTCACCGAAGGCACAGAGCTTTTCAATAAGGCAGGTTTGTTTTACTCAAGGCGAATTGGAGGAACTCCATCAGGCTACTATAATGCATACAATCTTTTAGCAAAAGATCCTGATTTCCACATAGCTAAAAACCCTTCTGTAACGCGATTATACAATGCAATAAAATTTTCTGGCCGCACCAAAAAGAAATTAGGCATTGGCATATTCAATGCAGTAACCAAACCTACTTATGCCCTGTTGAATAACAGCCGCACGGGCAGGGATACAAGTCTGCTTACGTCGCCTTTATCTAATTACAACATCATTGTATTGGACCAGGCGTTTAAGGGAAGATCGTACCTCACATTTACCAATACCAATGTAGTGCGTAAAAGCAAAAACCGCGATGCGAATGTGTCCTCTTTGGACTTCGCTGCATTTGATAAAAGCGGAAATTATTCCGTAAAAGGAACGGCCCGATACAGCCTTATTTCTGGCCTCACACCGTATCCTTATAATATTTTTATAGCTCCATATGTAGATACTGTGCGGATTGGTGGCAACAAATTTCTTAAAGGATATAATGGATATGCCGGCAATGTGGAAATAGGAAAAGTAGCCGGTAAAATACAATATTTTGCATCTGCTAATCTAGAGTCCAACACCTACGATCCTACCGACCTTGGCTACCTGCAAGTGCCGAATAATGTAGTGTATAATGCAGGTATTAGCTACAATCAATTTTCGCCAACGAAGCATTTTCTAACGTACAATTACAACTTTAATGTACAGTACAATTGGCTGTTCAAACCATATACATTTAGTTACCTTGAATTGGTTGCTAACGGTTCCTGGATCTTTAAAAACTTTTGGGATGTTCATTTAAATGCAGGGGTGCGGCCTTATGGACAAAAGGATTATTTTGAATTGCAAACCCCCGGACTTTTTGTAAAAAAGCCCTGGTATTTTTATACGTTTATTAATGGAAGTTCTGATAGCCGCAAACGGTTGTTTGCCAATTATAGGTTTGGATTTGCTGAAGGAGAACTTCCAAACAATGCGTATTATGAAGTGAGTGGTGGCTTGCGGTATCGGTTCAGCAATCAATTTTCATTAAGTCTCAATGCAGACCGTCAGCATGATAAATTGCAGATTGGCTATGCATTTCTGAGAGAGCCAAATGGAAGTCCGATACTTGGATTTAGAGATGTAGTAGATTTTAATACGGTACTGTCCGGAACGTACAATTTTACTTCCATACTGAACCTTACTTTGCGGGCACGACATTATTGGAATAAGGTACATTACCTCAGTTTTTACAATGTAAAAAGTGATGGTACTTACTTACCAAGAAATTTTATTCCGGACCAGGATCAAAACTTTAATGCGTTTAATTTGGATGCATTTTTAACCTGGGATTTTAAGCCTGGTAGCCGTGTGATTGCAGGATGGAAAAACTCTTTAGGCAACGATTATCTTTTTAATCTATACGGCAGTCGGTTTGATCAGTATGCCAATAATTTGAGTAATAGTTTCCGCTTGCCGCATGGCAACGAATTTACCGTACGGTTCATTTACTTTTTGGATTACAACCAATTTCGTAAGAAGCGCTAAACGATAATAAAAATTTAATCCCACTAAGTTTACTCTAATTAATTATGCGCAGCTAGAGTGTTTGCGTTCACCTATTATTAAGCCAGATCAAAGATGTCTTTTGCAGATCTAAAAGTATTGCAATGAGCTTCAGTTATGGTTTTTACCTTGGGCGAATAACCACCGCCCATGGCCACAACACAGGGAATATTTTTGTTTCGTAAAGCAGTAAAAATCAATTCATCCCTTATTTTACACCCCTGCAGGGTTACTTTTAATTTGCCAAACTTATCTGACTCCAAAATGTCGACACCTGATAAATAAAAAACAAAATGGGGTTTTACTTTTTCTAATAAAGGTTCCAGGTTTTCTTTTAAAATGGATAAGTAAGCCGCATCATTTAAGCCGTCTTCCAATTCAACATCCAAATCACTTTTTTCTTTGTGAAATGGGTAATTGTGCCGGCCATGCATGCTAAATGTAAACACGCTTTCATGGTGCTCAAATATTTTTGCCGTGCCATTTCCCTGATGCACATCCAAATCAATAATCAATATATTTTTTGATAGATTTTGTTGCAATAAATAATGGGCGGCAACGGCAAAATCATTGATCATACAAAAACCTTCTCCGTGGTCTGCAAAGGCATGGTGCGTGCCGCCGGCTACATTCAATGCGACACCATTTTTTATAGCATGGTGGCAGCAATCAATAGTGCCTTGCGTTATTATAAGTTCCCGATTTGTAAGCAGAGGTGACTGCGGAAACCCAATACGGCGCTGTTCACTAGGTGATAAAGTTTGCTCTTTTAATTTGGTTAAATATTCCACGGAATGAACATTTAGAATAAAGCGATCAGGGCAGGGTGGT
>JBDSBL010000177.1:0-11324 GCA_039921625.1 Chitinophagaceae bacterium | reverse complement strand
TGCGGTACCGGGGTGGTGGCGTCGGCCATTGTTTGCTACCATAATGACAATGGGTATAACCGGGTGGAGGTGCGCACTAAGGGCGGTCAGCTACAAGTAGAATTTAATAAAATGGAAGATAAATTTGAAAACATTTGGCTGATTGGGCCTGCAGAAAGAGTGTTTGAAGGAGTTATAAATTTATAAGGTATGAGATGGAAATGCTTTATTTGTAAGGAATACCATTTTACATGATTCAGTACTTTAGTAATATTGATCAAAAAACTATCCAGGTAGATGAGGTGCAAAGAGGAGCCTGGATCAATGTATCTCCCCCGCTCAAGCAGGAGGAATTTAACCGGCTATCAGAACAATTAAAAGTGCCGCTTGATTTCTTAACCGACTCATTGGACATTGATGAAAGGTCGCGTTTTGAAGAAGAAGATAATGTGCGCCTGATAGTAGTGAAAGCTCCTACAGAAAACAATTCCTTTAATGATAGCGATGCTTATTACATAACTATTCCAATCTGTATCATTCTTACCCACCATCAGATAGTAACTGTCAACTCTTTTGACAACCCCGCTATTAAAAAATTCTTAACCTCTTTTCAAAACCGGCAAGGTGATAAAAAGAATATGATGGTGCTGAAGGTGTTTGAAAAAGTAGTGCAGAATTTTATGGAGCATTTAAAAGAAATCAATCAGCGCCGTAATATTCTAGAACAAAAACTTTATCTGTCAAGCCGCAATGAGCAACTGTTTCAGCTGATGCGCATTCAAAAAAGCTTAGTGTACCTCGTTACGGCCTTGCGCTCTAACGAACTTCTTTTTATCAAACTGGAACGGACCAATTTTTTAGGACTTAATGATGAAGAACGTGAGTTTTTAAATGACCTCATTGTAGATAATTCCCAGGCATTGGAGATGGCAAATATTTACACCAACATCCTGAGTAGCACGTTGGATGCTTTTGCTTCTATTATAGCCAACAATCAAAATGAAGTACTGAAGCGACTCGCTGTAATCACGATTGTTCTTACTTTTCCGGTTCTTATTTCCAGTTTATTTGGTATGAATGTACCCAGCGGTTTTGAACGGTCTACTTCTGCTTTTTATATAGTTGCTTTACTTTCTTTTGCCATACCATTAGTGATTGGATGGTTTTTTCTTCGAAAGAAAATTTATAAATGAAATCGCTTTTCAACATACGGGTTTATGGCATTTTGAAAAATGAAATGAACCAGGTATTAGTATCAGATGAAAAGATCCATGGCATGCTCCTTACCAAATTTCCAGGTGGAGGACTTGAGCCGGGTGAAGGAACAAGAGACTGTTTAAAGAGAGAATTTTTAGAAGAAATGAGGCTTAAAATTGAAGTAAAGGAACACCTGTATACGACCGATTTTTACCAGAAATCTGCATTCAATCCTGACCACCAAATAATCTCCATATATTATTACGTGCAGCCACTAGAGCCTATCACCGCCAGGTTAAGCACTTTTCCCTTTCAATTTGATGAAGACCAATTAAAAACGTACGAAGCTGAAAAAGAAATGGAAAGTTTTCGCTTTATTGATTGGGAGAATTTAACGGAAGAAATTGTCACGCTTCCTATCGATAAGATTGTAGTAGGATTAATAAAAGGATAAAGACGGTTTGCAAATAGGGAAGTAATTTTTCCAAATAAAAAAATCTAAGCTATTTGAACCTTATTGAATTATCCAGCAGCAGGAATATTCATGAAGTCGCTTTCCTGCTGCCCCATTGCTTCTCTTTTCATTCGGTGGGCTACCTCTTTGCCAAGGTATTTCTCAATCTTTCTTTCCGATAAATAAATAACAGGAGTTAACAGGACAGCTACGGTAGATTTATAAATATAATTCATGCACCCAATAGCTAATACTTGCGCCCATGACCAATTACTGCCGATCTTAAAAGCGATTATTAAAACAATAAAACTATCTATTAATTGAGATACAAGCGTGGAGCCGGTAGCACGAAGCCATACTCTTTTTTCACCGGTTACTTTTTTAATGCGGTGAAATACATACACATCAATTAACTGGCTTACCATAAAGGCAACAATACTTCCCAAAATGATCCACATGCCCTGCCCAAAAACCCCGGCGAATGCAAGTTGCATATCCGGAATGCCTTCACCTGTTTTAGAAACCTTCCACCAATCCGCAGCCGGGATGCTCATACTGGAGTAAAACATTATAAAAGCATAAGAGATCAAAATAACGGCGGTAATGCTGATTTGTTTCACCGCTTTTGGGCCGTAATATTCATTGATAATGTCGGTCATTATAAACTCCAATGGCCAAAGCAATACGCCGCATGTAAGATTGAAGGAAAGATTATCCTGACCAAAAAAACGAAAGCTGACCGGATTAAACCCAAATAGTTTTTCTAACGAAAATATTTTACCACCAATACATTCTGCTATCAATGCATTAGCTACAAAGAACGCAAGAAAGCCTAAAAATAATTTCGTAGGCTTATCCTTAAGTATATTATTTATCATTTAAAAAAATGGTGAATAGAACCTCAATTACTAAAAAAATAAAATTAGCAATAACCAACCAAGCCGGTACCGATTCTGTAATATTTTTTCGGCGCAAGAGTAATAAGAAGTAACAAATAATAACCAAAGGATTTAAAATAAAGAAACCCATTAGGTAGCCAAGAATTATTACCGTGGAAATAACTTCCGGGTTTTGCAGGTAAGAATAGAAATGCCAAACAACGGCCGCTCCAAAAAATAAATTGCAGATAAAAGCCACCTTTGATAAAAACCCAAGCCAGCGAATCGGCTTTTCTTTTAGTTGTTCCTTATGCCCTGTATCCAAATCCATGTGTAGCATATAACTGCATTAAATGCAGTGACTTTTTACTTTCAACATTATTATTTGAAAGCTATTTCGTGTAAAATAGTATTATTTTGCCACCCTTATAAATGTGAGTATGAACAACGGTACGTTTAAAAAAGTATTACCTCATGTAGCGGCCATTCTTATCTTTTTGGTGGTGGCGGTTATTTTTTGCAGCCCAACTTTAAGTGGCAAGGTGGTCAACCAATCGGATGTTATTCACTGGAAAGGAATGGCGCACCAATCAATTGAATTCAAAGAAAAATACGGGCATTATCCTTTGTGGACCAACAGTATGTTTAGCGGCATGCCGGCGTACCAAATAGCGATGGAAAGCCAAAACATAATATCTGTGGGATTTTTTCATAACCTGTTTATGTTGTTCCTGCCCAAACCGATTGGATACTTTTTTCTTATCTGCCTTTGTTTTTATTTTTTGACACAGGTGTATAAGGTCAATCCATGGGTAGGTATTCTTGGTGCGCTAGCCTATGGTTATGCCTCGTATGACCCTATAATAGTGGCGGTAGGCCATGATACCAAATTTTTAGCAATGGCCTACCTGCCGGCCTTGCTGGGTGCCTTAATTTTATTATACGAAAAGAAATATTGGGCCGGAGGCGCCCTGACAGCGCTTTTCAGTGCATTGGAGATAGGTATGAACCATTTGCAAATCAGTTATTACTTTTTCATCATTGCCGCTTTTATGACGGCAGGTTATTTGTACCGTTGGATAAAAGAAAAAGAATACAAGCATGCAGCCCTTGCCCTTTCCATTGCTTTGCTGGCAGGACTAACAGGTGTTCTATCGAATGCCACCAATATTTTTGTTACCTACGATTATTCAAAAGCCACGATGCGCAATGGCACATTGGGCCTCGACAGTACCTCGAACAGTGGTACTAAAAAAGCTGGATTGCCCATCGATTACGCATTTGGATGGAGCTATGGTATTGGTGAAACGTATACACTACTGGTTCCAGATACCTATGGTGGCAGCAGCAGCGGAGGCAATCTGAAAGAAAATTCAAAATTGGCTAAAACCCTTACAGAGAAGGGAGTCCCGGAGGAGCAAGCGGCGCAATTTGCATCGGGCATGCCTACTTATTGGGGGGCTCAACCCTTTACATCCGGCCCGGTTTACCTCGGTGCTATCATTTGTTTTCTGGCCATTTTTGGGGCTGTCTATTTACGTACGTGGCACAAATGGTGGCTATTAGCTGTTACAGCCTTAGCACTTTTAATGGCTTGGGGAAAAAACTTTGATACGTTCAATACATTTCTATTTCATTACCTGCCGATGTACAATAAATTTCGGGTACCTACACTCACGTTGGTGATTCCGCAATTCACTTTTGCTTTGCTTTCGGCTCTTACACTGCAACGACTATTTTTTGGAATTGATAGCAGAGATGAAAAATGGAAAAATTTTAAACTGGCCTTGTACCTAACAGCTGGTGTATTAGGTATTGGCGTTTTGTTGTACCTAAGTTTTGATTACAAAGCAGATGATTTACAGTTAAAACAAATCTTTCAGCAGGCAAGTCAAAATCAACAGGCATTTGCGGATGAAATGTATAAAGCTATCCGGGCCGACAGGCAAAGTTTATTTGGAAGTGACCTGTTGCGCAGCATCATTTTAATAGCCTTAGCCGCTGGCTTAGTGGCAGCGTTTATAAAGAATAAATTGAAGTTTGCCGTTGTCATTGGAGGATTGTTGGTCCTGGTCGCTTTTGATTTATTTGGCGTGGGTAAGCGTTATTTGAATAGTGACAATTTTGTAGATAATGATCAATACGATGCTGCTTTTGCACCCACGCAGGCAGACCTTGAAATAAAAAAAGACACCTCTTATTACCGTGTAATTAATTTAACTCAGGATGTTTTCAACGATGCGATTACTTCTTACCATCACAATTCAGTAGGTGGCTATCATCCGGCTAAGTTGAGTATCGTGGAGGACCTGCTTACGTATCAATTGCGCAAGCAACCAATGAATATAAATGTGCTGAACATGCTAAATACAAAGTATGTGATCACTCCAAATCAGCAAAGCGGGCAGCCAACAGCACAACAAAATCCGGAAGCATTAGGCGCAGCCTGGTTTGTAAAAGGAATAGCATTTAAAAAGGGAGGGCTTGCCGTGATGAATGGATTAAATAATTTCAATCCAAGAGATACAGCTATAATAGATGAATCTGATCGAAACCTCATTTCAAGTATCGCATCTGCTGACAGCGCTGCTTCTATTAAATTGGTAAGAAACCTGAACGATGAAGCGCTCTATCAATCCACCTCCACATCTTCAGCCTTTGGGGTATTTAGCGAAATTTTTTATGACCGGGGATGGAAGGCCTACATAGATGGAAAAGAAAGTCCAATAATCCGGACCAACTACGTCTTACGCGGCTTAATGATCCCTGCAGGGACCCATGAAATTCGCTTTGTATTTCACCCTTCCTCTTATTATACAGGAGAAACAGTTTCCCTGCTGGCTAGTATCATTATTTTATTGTTACTGGTGGTAGCAGCTTTTCAGTTGTATCGAAAAAATAAAAAGGTTGCCATTAGCAAAGCTTAATGTTTTAGCCATTGTAAGCTACCGGGTTTTCCCACCAAAAATGGGAGGACAAAAGGGAGTAGCGCTATTCTATAAATACCTGGAGCAGCATTGCACTGTTTATATGGCGGCTTCCACGGATAATAATTCAAGCAAAGAGGAAAGATACTTTCCGTTTTTGTACAACAATAAACGAATCTCATACAACCTTCTTTATTTAAAAAAATTAAAAAACATTATTAAAGAAAAAGGAATTGATGTTATAATAGTAGAACACTCCTACCCTTTTTTCTTAGGTTATTTTCTGCGCAAAATTACTGGTGTACCTGTGGTTATTCATAGTCACAACTTGGAGGGAGAGCGATTTAAGCAAATGGGAAAATGGTGGTGGAGGTGGTACACAATTTATGAAAGATGGGCACTAAAAAATGCGGACTCTTGTTTTTTTATTAGCCGGGAGGATCAAGAAAAGGCCATTGCTCAATTTCATTTAAAAGAAAAAAATTGTAAGGTCATAACGTATGGGATAGAAGAAAATGCTGGCTCTTTATATAGCTCTTTGCCTATTTTAAAAAAGAATAAAAATGAAAAATGGTTATTTTTTAATGGCACTTTAGATTACAAACCTAATAGGGATGCAATCAACTTTTTAATTTGCACATTGGATGCCTTGTTGCAGAATAGATGTTTTAATTATATAATAATTATTTCAGGTACTAATTTATCTCCGTTTTTAAAAGAAAAAATAGAGAATAACAACCGCTTTTTATTTGTAGGATTTATTGACGATCTCCTTCCCTATTACCAATGTGCTGATTTATTTTTAAATCCGGTAAACAATAATTCAGGAATAAAAACAAAAGTTTTGGAAGCTATTGCTAATGGATGTACGGTAATTTCTTTTGCTGCTGGAGCCAGTGGTATTAATAAAAATGTTTGCGGAGAAAAATTAATAATTGTTCCCGACGGAGATGGCGAAGAAATGGCAAATGAAATAATTTCGCACAGCAGCCAAGAAAGAAAGGATACACCGGACGCTTTTTTTAATTGCTATTCCTGGAAAAACATTACGAAAAGTGCAGCGCAGGAATTAGCTTCATTGATTACAAAAAATGCCTGAATCATCTATTATTATTTCCGTCGTTATTTGCTCTTACAACAGGGAGGACTATATAATCAATGCCATTGAAAGTTTGTACGAGCAAACTTTATCTAAAGAGCAATTTGAGGTGTATGTAGTGGACAATAATAGTATAGACAACACAGGCGAAAAAGTAATGTCTTATATAAAAAATCACCCCCATTTTAATATTGTTTATTTAACAGAAACCAGGCAGGGCGCTTCTTTTGCCCGCAATACAGGAGCTTCATTTTCTAAAGGAAAGTATTTATGTTTTATGGATGATGATGCGGTTGCGGAAAAAACATATTTAAAAAGGATCTCACAATTTTTTACCCAGTACCCCGATGCCGTGGGCTTAGGTGGCCGTATTATCCCAAGATACATTCCTGCAAAACCAGCGTGGATGTCCCACTTTGTTTCCTCATTGGTTGGCCATTTTGATTACAGCAAAACAGTGGTAGCATTCAAACCCGGAAAATATCCTTTAGAATCAAATATGATTGTTTCAAAAGAAGCTTTTGATAGTATTGGTGGGTTCAATACCGAATTGCCAGGAGTAATGGGAACATTGCGCATTGGTGGAGAAGGAAAAGATTTTTTTTTAAGATTGCAGCAAGGAGGGAAAAAAATTTATTATGATCCTGAAATTATAGTAGAACACGTAGTGGAAGTAAAAAAACTTACGAAGGAATATATGTACCGGGTTGCTTCCGGCATTGGTAGAGGTGAGCGGGTACGGATGAAGGCTATAAGTAAGAGTGCCTATCAAAAAAAAGTAGCGGAGTATGGATATAAATTGGGAGGCTCAGTAGTGCTTGCACTGTTGTATGCATTGAAAGGCAAACCGGCTCAAAGCTGGCCGGTAGTTAAGTTTCGTATAGATGCAATGAAGGGACTGCTTGGTAAATAATCACATCATTTTATAAAAAAACGGTTTGTTGGCAATGATGCGGGGAACAAGCATCCAAAGACTCATTACATTTTTTGCAAAGGCCCAACCCTTTGGAAAATAAGAAAATGGATTTTTAAAAGCAATTGCATTTTCTATAAAACCTGCCACAAAAAAGAGACCTACACCCCAAATATAATTAAACAATAAAAAAAGAAAAGGAAGAACTCCGTATTGTTTCCTAATGCGTAAATGATTGGACACCATTAACTGCAAGCCTTTTTTATCATAAAGATTGTAGTATCCTTTTTCAAGATTATTTACACTTTCGTTGATGGTGGCGCCTTCTAAGTGTATCATTTTCAAATTACCAAACAGACATAATTTTCCCACTTTTCTCAATCGGCTGCACCACTCTACTTCTTCTGCATACAAGAAAAAATCTTCATCCAACATTCCCGTTTTATTGATGGCATCCTTTTTCACCATCAAAAAAGCCCCACTGATCCAGTCTACTTCTTCTACTTCTTTTGCATGCAAAATATTAGGGTCTTTTGATCCGCTTTTATAACCTATCCATCGTATAAATGGACCCCAATAAGGTAATGGAAGTAGATGATTTAGTCCCCATGGTACAAAGCGACTTCCGGAAATTTGCGGCCGTCTGTTACTATCTACTAATTGCAAGCCGGCACCAACGAAATCCAAATCAGCAAGTTGAATAAAACACTTGGTTATTGAATCATCCAAAGAAATAGTATCCGGATTTAATAATAAAATTGATGATGCTCCTGCAGCTTTTATTCCTGCATTATTTGCTCTGGCAAATCCACTGTTATAACCCATTTGCAGCCACCGCACTTCCGGAAATTGGGTCCCTATTTTTTGCTCGCTGTCATCGCCGGATAAATTGTCCACTACAATCACCTCAAGCAAAATTTGTCTATTGAAGTCGAAAACAGATTTTAAGTTATTAATAATTAAATCGGAGGATTGATAATTTACAATGACAATAGAAAGAGATGGTGGTGGCGAAGGGCTCATGAATTAATTATTTAGAATTTCTTCTCCACGACAGGTAATTGATGGCCATAAATCCTTTAGAAAAAATCCCTTTTTTTAATAAGGAATCAGAAAGATTTTTCTGGCTATTTATCATATGCATGATCACCGTTGGAATGTCGCCCTTACTTAGTCCGGCCTTAAGTAAGTCCTCAGGGCTTTTTACTTTATAATTCCTAAGCAACCTCCAATAATAATCATAGATTAAAATATCCTGGAAAGCCTCCATTTCCAATTTATTTGCAAACAAAATGTTTTCTTTTAAAATAATAGAATCGTTTGTTCGGCAGAAAACAGTTGTTTGATCGTCATGCAGCCCGATGGTAATTAAATGCATGGGCAGATAACTATAATGATACCCTTCTTTTAAGATTCTGGAATAATAATCCACATCTACCAACCATATGAAATTTTCATCGTAGCGTGTACGCACAGTGCGCCGCAACATAGTATTGCTTGGAGGCCCAATCACCTGCGCCAGTAAAAGATGATTTGGTTTTTGCGATAACTGTGTCAGCAATTGCGGCCTTGCCTGCAGAATGTATTTTTTCCCCGTTTCATCAACGGCCGTATTTTGACAAAAAACAAAGTCTACCTCTGGATTTTTTTCAAACTCGGCTACAAATAATAGTAACGCTTCCGGATGGTGAAACCAATCATCCTGATGCAACAAAAGCATTAATTCTCCGCTGCTTTTATCAAGGGCTGCATTCCAGTTTTTCGGACTTTTTAAAGCCGGCTCATTAGGTACATACCTTATTTTTAATTTATTAATGAATGGTTCAATAGCTAGTTTTATATCTTCGTCCGGCGAATCATCAGATATTATCACCTCCACATGTTTATAAGATTGTTGCATAATAGACTCAAGACACCGCACTACATATTGTGGTTTTTTATAGGCAGGAATACAAATGCTAATAAGGGGTTGCGCCATGTAATAATTGCATGAAAAAGGTAGCGGCAAATATAGTTAAAGGATTTTTTGGCAAACTGCAATCTGCAAAGAAGCCGCAAAAAGACTTTCAATTAAATTGGTTTCATCAAAAAATTATAAAGCATCAGGACGATGAGGAGGTAAAACAATTCACCTTTAAAAATGGAATAATTTATTACCAACGCCCTTATGAATTATTGCACACTTTTGATGCTTTATTTGTTAAAGGCATGTATCATTTTCATACCACTGATCCTTCACCATTAATTATTGATTGCGGGTCTAATATTGGGGTAAGTATTCTTTATTTCAAAAATTTATTTCCTCTTTCAAAAATTATTTCTTTTGAACCTGATGAAAATAACTTCCGATTGTTGAGCCTGAATGTTGAGAAAAATAATTTAAGCAACGTTGAGGTAAATAAAGAAGCTGTTTGGATTAAAAAGGGAGCTATTTCATTTGAATCAAATGCAACCGAAGGCAGCCATATAACAGAAGAAAATCAAGGTCATACAAATAAAGTAACTGCTATCCGCCTTGCAGATTTATTGCAGCAACATTCAAAAATACATTTTCTAAAAATCGATATTGAGGGAGCTGAATGGGCGGTAGTAAAAGATTGCGCTCACGACCTGCACCGAGTTGAAAATTTATTTCTCGAATACCATGGCAAAGCCAATGAGACCTTTAAATTGGCAGAAATAATTGATATAATTAAGGAAACTGGATTTTCTGTTTATATTAAAATGGCAGCGGACAATCTCAAGAAACCGTTTCTACAAAAAACGACTTCAGAACTATACGACGTTCAATTAAATTTATTTTGCTACCGATAATATGAATGCAAAAAACCCTTTAATATCAGTTGTTATTCCATGCTATAATGATGGCCGTTATTTGCCGGAAACAATTGAGAAATTAAAGCTGCAAACCTTTCAGAATTTTGAAATTATTGTGGTCAATGATGGCTCCACAGATAAGGAAACGCTTGAAGTGTTGGCAAACTTAGAAGCAGCAGAAATCACTGTATTGCACCAAGAAAATGGCCGTATGTCATCTGCCAGAAACTCAGGAGTAAAATCGGCGAAAGGTCAGTTTATTGCCGCTTTGGACGCAGACGATTGGTATCATCCTACCTTTTTTGAAAAAGCCCTTGCTCGATTAGAAATGGATGAAAACACTGCCGTTGTTACGAGTTATATTCAATTGTTTGGCGAGGTAAAAAAGGTAGCAAAGCCTCGCGGAGGAAATGAATATAATTTTTTGTTTTCTAATCAATGCCCTGCCTGCGCCATGGTGCGCAAACGTTGTTGGGTTGCTGTGGGCGGGTATGATGAAGCCATGGTAAATGGATATGAAGATTGGGAATTTTATATACGCATTACCCAACAGGGATGGACTATTGCCGTGCTGCCGGAAAAGCTGCTTTTTTACCGTCAAACAAAAAAATCAACACATAAAAATTTTACACTCCCCAATAGAAAAAACCTTGTTTCCTACATTGTAGAGAAACACAAAGGGTGGTATCTCACCAAATTGAAAGAACTAATATTTGAAGAGAATATACTTTATAAAAACAGTCGGATTTCCTACCCTGCCATAGCCGGCTTAATTGTAAACCGGCTTAAAAAAAAGCATTAGGTCATTGCTTTAATTTTTGGAGAAATAAATCCAATCCTTTTCTTTTTGCTTCTGTAAGATCATAGCTGATGCATTTGGAAAAGTAAGTCAACAAGTCAAAATAAGAATATGGATTTTGATCGACTACATTTTGTAAATGAGTTAATCCATATCCATTGGCTTCATCAAAGCTTTTAATGAATTTTTGCGGCAGCTTTTTATTACTCACCCAGGCTGCAAATACAAATGGTAATGACGTATGTTTTACCCAGGCTTCAG
>JBDSBL010000176.1:0-20526 GCA_039921625.1 Chitinophagaceae bacterium | reverse complement strand
TTCTGTTTCTCTAATTTCGCTCTTTTTTAAAACCCATGCCCAAAGTATTACGCATTCTTAACCGGTTAATTGTTGGCGGCCCAGTGCTTAACGCCGTTTACTTATCAAAATATTTGTCTCCAGAATTCGAAACACTTTTGGTAGTGGGCGAAAAAGAAGGGCACGAAAAAAGTGCTGATTTCCTAGCAAAAGACCTTGGTCTTGAATATATGTCAGTGCCGCAAATGGGAAGATCTATTAACCCAGCCAACGATTTTTTTTCGTATCAGAAAATAAAAAAAATTATAAAAGAATACAAACCGGATGTAGTACATACCCATGCGGCAAAGCCCGGAATATTGGGTAGATTAGCCGCCGCGGAATTAGGAGTGCCTGCTATAGTACACACCTACCATGGTCATGTTTTTCATTCTTATTTCAACTCTGTCAAAACGAAATTTTTTATCAATGCCGAACGGTTTGTAGCCCGCAAAACAGATGCTATTGTAGCCATCAGCGAGCAACAAAAAAAAGAACTTACTTCCGATTTTAAAATTGCACCTGAAGATAAGTTTCGTGTCATTGCCCTTGGGTTCAATTTAGATAAGTTTACAGAAAACGTTGAGGAAAAGAGAAGAAAGTTCCGAACGGAATTTGGAGTATCCGATGATGAAATTGCCATTGGCATTATTGGAAGATTAGTTCCTGTAAAAAATCATTACCTGTTTTTAAAGGCATTAAAATATGTTCTTGATCATACGACCAAAAAAGTAAAAGCATTTATTATTGGTGATGGGGAAACAAGAAGTGATCTGGAAAATGTCGCCCGGGAGGTTTCTATTCCGTACAGTACCGAAAAAGAGAACACCCATGCGCATCCCTTGATTTTTACCTCCTGGCGCAGCGATGTAGATGTGATCAACGCCGGGCTTGACATAGTTTGCCTTACGTCGTTCAATGAAGGAACTCCTGTAAGCCTCATAGAAGCTCAGGCGGCCAATAAGCCTATAGTTGCTACCAAGGTGGGTGGAATAAGCGATATTGTGGTGGAGGGAGAAACTGCATTGTTGGCAGATGTAACAGATACCGAAACTTTTTGTAAGCATTTATTAACGCTGGTAGAAGATGATGCCTTAAGAAAAAAATTAGGTGATAATAGCTGCCAGCATGTATTGCAGCAATTCAGTTATCAGCGCCTCGTACGTGATATGGGATCTTTGTACAACGAACTTATAGAAAAGAAAAAAAGATAATATGCTTTTCTGGAAAAAGAAGGAAGTGAAGCCGTTGGATTTAAGTTGGTTAGTGGCAGACATGCACTCTCATTTGCTGCCTGGTATCGACGATGGATCGCAAGACATGGAATCATCTCTTGAATTGATTAAAGGATTGGTAAAACATGGGTATAAAAAAATAGTAACGACTCCTCATATTTTTTGGGAAATGTATCCCAACACATCGGAAATAATTAAGGAGAAAACAGAAGAATTAAAAGTAGCCGTTGCCGCTGAAGGCATCTCCGTAGAAATTACCGCTGCTGCTGAATATTTTATAGATGAACATTTTGAAATAGAATTAAAAGATAAAATTCCCTTGCTTACAGTAAAGGATAATATGGTGCTTGTGGAGTTTTCTATGCTTACCCAACCACTTGATCTGACAGATATTCTTTTTGAAATGCAAATGCAAAATTATCAACCCATTATTGCCCATCCGGAGCGCTATACCTACCTGCGGCATAAAAAAGAATTTTTTGACGATCTTAAAAATAGCGGTTGTTTCTTTCAGTTAAACCTGTTGGCTTTGTGCGGCATATATGGCCATACAGTGCAGGAGCTGGCGGAGTACTTATTGAGGAAAAATTATTATGATTTTGCAGGCACGGATATGCACCACGTAAAGCATTTGGAAGCCTTGCAAAAACTATCGGGCTCACCTTTATACCTTCAACTACAACAATCAAAAAATATAAAAAACAGGATGCTTTAACGCTTTGCAAGGCAACCAAATCTTTTTCTGTTTGTATTGATTGATTATGGGCTTTACAATAAAAGAGCTGGAAACACTATCAGGCATTAAGGCGCACACCATCCGCATATGGGAGCAACGCTATCATTTTTTAAAACCATCACGCACCGTTACTAACATACGTACGTACAGCAATAATGAATTAAAAGAATTGCTCACCGTTGCCCTGCTTCATAAGTATGGATACAAAATATCCCGCATTGATAAAATGCCTCAGGAAAAAAGAGAGGAGGAAGTGCTACGGTTAGATGCTGAAGAAGCGGTGATAGAATTGGAAGTAAATAAAATGGTAGGCGACATGGTTGACCTGAATATTATTGGGTTTGAAAAATTACTAAATGGGTACATAAAACGGTTTGGCCTTTCGCACACAATCACTAAACTTATATTCGCTTTTTTAGAAAAAGTGGGCATCCTTTGGCATACCTCACGCATTCATCCCGCACACGAACATATTGTATCCAACATTATAAGGCAAAAGATCATTGCTGCTATTGAGGCCCTTCCACATCCACCAGACAACGATTCTCTTCATCTCCTTTTTCTACCGGAAGAAGCGCACCATGAGCTCGGGTTGCTTTTTGTACATTACCTTTTAAAACAAAACAATATCCCGGTATTATACCTTGGTAGCAATGTGCCCTTAAATGATGTGCATTACATAGTGGACCATATGAAACCAAAATTTTTGTACACTCATTTAACCTCTATTCCTCACAAATTGCACTTTGTAAAATACTTCACTGAACTAAGCGAAGGCAGTTATGATTATGAAATAAAAATTTCCGGAAGCGTCACAGAATCATATAGCAAAAAATCATTTCCAACAAATATTACCTTCTTAAAAACTTTATCAGAAACTTTTGCGTACATCAATAACCAAGGAAATAATTAACTTTTAAAAATCATTTTTTTCAAAAGGATTTTGTTTAACTTTGGCACAGTAAAAATTAAACAAAATGAGTGGTCAGGAATTTGACAGTATGGTTTTAACCAACTCGGAAGGGCTAAAGCCTTTTGCTATTACCCTTACTCGCGACCGTGAGGCAGCCCAGGATCTTTACCAGGAAACACTTTATAAAGCCTTCGCCCACCGCGAGAAATATGAAGCAGGCACTAATATTAAAGCATGGCTTTCTACCATCATGCGGAATATTTTTATCAATGAATATCGCCGCAACGAACGGAAGCGGGCGGTGATGGACGGAGTTACCTATCTGGAAAAATATAATACACAATCCCAGTCATCAGACAGAAATCTTAGATTGAGGGAAATAAATGCAGCTATATATAACCTGCCTACTACCTTTAAAAATGCCTGTATGCTATACTTTCAGGGATATAAATACAATGAAATAGCCGTAGCCTTAGATGAACCTTTGGGAACTATAAAAAGCCGTATTCACTTTGCCAGAAAAATGCTTCAAAAACAAATAGATAGATGAAGAATTCTGTTGTCATAATTGGTGCTGGCTTTGCGGGTCTTTCCGCGGCTGCGTTTATGGCAAAAGAAGGATGGCAGGTGCAGGTGGTGGAAAAGAACGCAACGGCCGGAGGTCGTGCCCGCCAATTAAAAGCTGAAGGTTTTACTTTTGATATGGGACCAAGTTGGTATTGGATGCCTGATGTTTTTGAACACTTTTTTGGTCAATTTGGTAAAAAAGTTTCGGATTATTATTCCCTCTCCCGATTAGATCCATCATACAGAGTTTATTGGGAGGATGGATATACGGACCTGCCGGCAGATTATCAAAAACTAAAAGAATTATTTGAAAGTATAGAAAAAGGAGGTGCTGAAAAGTTGGACGCTTATATAAAAGAAGCAGCGCACAAATACAAGATTGGGATGCAGGAACTGGTGTATAAGCCAGGGCAATCAGTTTTAGAATTTATGAATTGGGATGTGGTGAAAAATGTATTTAAGTTAGATGTATTTACCTCTGTGAAAAAACATGTAGCTAAATATTTTACCAACCCGAAGCTGCAACAAATCATGGAATTTCCGGTTTTATTTTTAGGTGCATTGCCGCAGGATACTCCCGCTCTTTATAGTTTAATGAATTATGCAGATATCATTGGTGGCACCTGGTATCCCAAAGACGGAATGTTTTCTATAGTGCAGGCCATGCAGCAATTATGCTCTGATCAGGGGGTTGAATTTTTTTTCAATGAAGAAGTACAAGAAATTGTTATTGAAAGTGGGGCGGCTAAAAAAGTAGTTACTTCCACTCGAAGTTTTACAGCCGATGCCGTAATAAGTGGTGCGGATTATCATTTTACAGAAACGGCTTTATTGCCTGAGCAATACCGAAGCTATTCAGATGGCTATTGGGATGAACGGGTAATGGCTCCTTCTTGTTTGTTGTATTACGTTGGCATTAATAAAAAATTGCCCAATGTGCTGCATCATTCCTTGTTTTTTGATGTGCCTTTTGAGGCCCATGGCCAAGAAATTTATACTGATCCAAAATGGCCGGCGCATCCCCTTTTTTATCTAAATGTGCCCTCTAAAACAGATGAGGCTTCTGCACCGCAAGGTTGTGAGAATCTAATGTTTTTGATACCTGTCGCATCTGGCTTGGAAAATGATACAGAAGAAGTACGTGATCATTATTTTAACTTAGTAGTAGATCGATTGGAAAAAAAGATGGGAGATACTATTAGGGAAAATATCATATACAAAAAATCGTTTTCGTTAACCGATTTTAAAAATGACTATCATTCCTTCAAAGGGAATGCATATGGATTAGCAAATACCCTAAAACAAACGGCTATTTTTAAGCCATCCTGCCAAAGTAAAAAGGTGAAAAACCTTTTTTATACCGGGCAGTTAACCGTACCCGGACCCGGAGTGCCGCCAAGCTTAATAAGTGGTGAAGTAGTATCCCGGCAACTAATTAAAATATTTAATAAGCGGTAATATGACGGTGGAACTTTACAACAAAGCGTGCCATGATTGCAGCAAAGCGGTGACCCTTAAATACAGCACTTCTTTCTCCTCAGCTATAAAGTTGTTGCATGCAGATCTGCGTACTCCAATCTTTAATATTTATGGTTTTGTGCGCCTTGCAGATGAGATTGTTGACACCTTTCATGCACATGATAAAACAGCCTTATTACAGGATTTTAAAACCCAAACCTTTATTGCCATTGAGCAAGGTATCAGTCTGAATCCAGTACTGCATTCCTTCCAACAAACCGTTAATCAATTCGACATTGACCACGCATTAATCTATTCTTTTTTTAAAAGTATGGAGTCTGACTTGCAACAGCATAATTATGACAAGCAGGGTTATGAAGAATATATTTATGGTTCTGCTGAAGTAGTTGGTCTTATGTGTTTGTATATTTTTTGCGAAGGTGATAAGGTGCAATATAAAAAGTTGGAAATGGGAGCAAAAGCATTAGGTGCCGCTTTTCAAAAAGTAAATTTTTTAAGAGACATACGGGATGATTTTACTTCTTTGAGCCGCATGTATTTTCCAAATTGCGATTTTTACAATTTCTCAAAAAATGATAAAATACAGATCGAAGAAGATATTGATAGCGACTTCCATGCGGCCTTTCATGCCATCTTGCAATTGCCTTTAAAAGCAAGGTTTGGAGTGTATGTTGCTTACAAATATTATTATTCACTTTTTAATAAAATCAAAGGCATTAAACCGGCACAGGTTTTACAAACCCGCATACGAATTGCTAATTATCACAAAGCTTACATTGTGCTTCGTGCAGGATTGAAAAATAGCCTTCGGCTTATTTAAATAATGGTTGATCAAAAAGTAATATTAGTAAATGAGCAAGATGAGCCAATAGGTGCCATGGACAAATTGGAGGCTCACCGCCTTGGCTTGCTTCATCGTGCTTTTTCCGTATTTATTTTTAATGAAGAAGGTCAAATGCTGCTTCAAAAAAGAGCAGCTACAAAGTATCATGGCGCTGGACTTTGGAGCAACGCCTGTTGCTCTCACCCTTATGTAAATGAGCCAACAGAAAAGGCTGCATTGAGGCGCCTGCAGGAGGAGTTGGGGTTTGAAACTGGTCTAAAGAAAATCTTTCATTTTTCTTATAAAGTTTCAGTAGAAAATGGCTTGACAGAAAATGAATTTGATCATGTATTTGTTGGCCGGTATAGTGATGAGATAAAGCCGAATAGTGAAGAGGTTTCAGATTTCGCTTACCTGTCGTTAGAAGAAATAAAGGAGAAGATTCAAAGGGATGAAACTAAATTTACCACCTGGTTTCGCATTGCGTTCCCACGCATTGAAAGCTGGTGGCAGAAGGAATACTGTATTGCAACTTAATAGATTTGTGAATCAGATATTTCTAAATGATTTTTTATAAATGACCTTATTATATTTCATATTACTCTTAGTAGCAACCTTTCTGATAATGGAAGGAGTGACATGGCTGACACATCGCTTTGTTATGCATGGATTTCTTTGGTCTCTTCATAGAGATCATCACCAAAAGGAACCGGGTTTTTTTGAAAAGAACGATTGGTTTTTTGTCATTTTTGCTATACCCAGTATGTTTTTAATTGGCTATGGCACCTACAATGCTGTGTGGTGGATGCAGGCAATTGGTTTTGGTATCATGGCTTATGGTGCTGCTTATTTTTTAGTGCATGATGTTATTATTCACCAGCGGTTTAAATGGTTCAGTAAAAGTAAAAACACTTATGTGCGGGCTATCAGGTGGGCACATAAAATGCACCATAAACATCTGAACCGGCAGGAAGGAGAAAGTTTTGGCATGCTGTACGTACACCGTAAATATTGGGAAAAAATAAGACGCGACCGGCAATTGATGGCAGGTAAAAAAGTAGCTTACGCCCCCGAGGTTGAATAAGTTTTTATGCCTGAAAATGAAAATCATTCTTCTGCTTTATCCACTCCTTTAGTTTACGATTATATAGTTACAGGGGCAGGTTGTGCGGGATTAAGTTTTGTAATTCACTTAATAAAAAGTGGACAATTAGCCGATAAGAAAGTGCTCATTGTAGACAAGGATGCAAAACAAAAAAACGATCGTACGTGGTGTTTTTGGGAAAAAGAGGAAGGCCTTTTTCAATCTATTGTTTTCAAAGAATGGAAGCAATTATTTTTCCATTCGCCTTCTTTTTCGCAGCAGCTTAATATAGAACCTTATACGTACAAACTTATTAGAGGCATTGACTTTTATAAGTATTGTCTGGCACAAATAGCACAACATACAAACATAACTTTACTACAAGCCCCGGTAGAAAACATATTTAGTACTGAAAAGGAAACAGGAATTATAGCCGGAGGAAAAAAAATAGTAGGTCACTATATTTTTAATAGCATAATATTTAGTAAGCCCTCATTGCAAAAAGGCGATATATGGATGTTGCAACACTTTAAAGGATGGTTTATACATACCAATGACCCGGTATTTGATGCGCAATCTGCTACCTTAATGGACTTTAAAACAAACCAATCTTCCGGTACCACTTTTTTTTATGTATTGCCATTTTCACCAACATATGCTTTAATAGAATACACATTGTTTTCCGATAACGTATTAGGCGATGATGTTTATGAACAAGCGTTACAAGATTACGTTGCTGCATTGCCGGGAATAAAAAGCTATCATGTCGAAGAAAAGGAATTTGGAGTCATTCCAATGACTAATTTTTCTTTTACTCCTACCCAAAATAATATTATTCATTTAGGAACTGCCGGTGGCCAAACCAAAGGCTCAAGCGGTTATACTTTTCAGTTTATTCAAAAGCACTCTGCTGCCCTTGTTGCCAATTTAGAAAAATTGGGACATCCATTTTTGCAGACTTCTTCAAGCAAAAGATTTCACTTTTATGATAGTGTGCTTTTAAATGTGTTGCAAAAAAAATATTTGAGTGGTTCCCAAATATTTACGCATTTATTTAAAAAAAATAAGGCAACTGCACTATTTAAATTTTTGGATAATGAAACTACTTTGGCTGAAGACATTTCCATTTTAAAATCGCTTCCATCTCTCCCATTCATAAAGGCAGCTATACGCCATCTTAAAGGAGGCTAATTGTATTTATTCAGTATCTCCACCAGGGAGTTTGCGGGCACTACTCCTGATTGTCTCCATTTAATAGCACCTTGATGAAATAAAATAAGCGTAGGCACACTCTGCACTCCAAACTGACGCGCCGTTTCAGGGTTTTTGTCAATATCTACCTTTATGATCATTACTTTATCTCCTACCTGATCTTTTGTTTGCTTTAAAATAGGCGCCATCATTTTGCAGGGGCCGCACCATTCCGCTGAAAAATCTACTAGTACCGGTTTCTCTCCTTTTATTATTTCCCCAAATGTTTTCATTATTCTTTTATGAAAGTACATCACAGATTGTACCACACACGGTAATCAATTGTCCTTTCCAAGCCCCAAATTGAATATATTTCCTCAAAAGGCCATGCAGTCAGGATTAAAATTCTCAGGTATGGTTTTAGTTAACATTATTTTAGAAAATAGCCTGATAACGGAAATTCGTAATTTATGAGAACGTTTGAATTTGAGGAAAAGTAAATTACTTTTGAATTTCTAACACCTTAATAATCCAAATCTCCTGAAAGCTCCTCAGCCAAAGCTTTTTTCTTAATATTCCTTGAAAAAAGTCCTTTAATATCGTACCCTAAGAAGATAAACTAACCATGAACACCGGTACAAGAATCAATTGATTTGCTGTGCCCCAGTGTTTAATTTTTAATTTATTAAACATTACGGAATGGTAAAATTTTACCCTATTCTCTTCCTTATTATTTTTTCAACAGGGGTTCAAGGCCAAAATTTCTCGATGGGAGATTTGGTGAACCTTACCACTTTCACGCCATCAAAATTTGATAGTTATGTATCCCGAAAAGGGTACAAGGTAGTATCTGAAACATCTGCATCAGCAGACAGTATTGCTTACAACTACTTTGACCGAAAAGCCAAAGTGATGGACCCGGAAAGTTTTATAGTAAAATATAATAACGAAGACGCCTCTAAAATTTGTTTCCAAACGGTATCGCTTGAAGAATTTAATAAGCTTAATGACCAGCTGAAAAAGGAATACAACTACACAAAAAACGAACAGGAGCTGGCAGGCAGCCCGGTGGTATACCAAAAATTAAATGTGTCAATTACACCGGAAATTCGCACGGAAGGCGACAAGACAGTGTATAATTTTTTAGTGGAAAAGAAAGCGTTGCCAAAAGCAAGGGATATTTCATTTGCAGAAGACTTGCTGGAATACACCTCACATGAATTTTTGGTGGCTGCCTTTGGAGAAAGCAATGTAAAAAGGGATATGTTCTATTTTTCGGAAAAAGAACTCAACCGATGTTCTGTATTGTATCCTAATACTAATATGCAGGTGATTTTTATTTGGAGTGATGAAGCCAACTTGCGCAATATTTCATTTATACTAATTGGAGGGCAATTGCGGGCACAAAGTTCCCTTACCTATCACAAGCAAATAGAGTTGAATGCGTGGCAATCTAAACAAGGAATACGAGCCGGAATGAGCTTGAAAGAATTGCAACTGATGAATGGGGAGCACCTTCGGTTTTATGGCTGGGATACAGATCAGCCCGGAGTATTAGTGAATAAAACCAATGGAAGTTTGAACTTTAAAAATTTAGGACTGGTATTTAATTGCCTGGATTGCAATGAAGATAAATACTACACCAAAAGTGAAATAATCAGTTCCGAAGAAGTGCTCAAGGAAAACCGCAGGATCTACGTTTCCACCATGATATTATTACCAAATAAAAAATAAGTTTCCATTTTTTTTAAATTAATAAGGCCCTTGTAGACACAGGGGCTTTTATACGTCCGTCTAAAAATATGCTTCAATAAGTTTAGAATATAGATTGATAAACGGACAGGCGAATGTTTATATTTTGACGTGATGGCCCAATAAAACGGTAAGCCCTATGTATTGGAAAAGAAAGTAGGGTCATAAAAAAATCCCCTGTATTAGAGGGGATAATAAGGCGTACAATAAATTTAATTCATTGTTTCATCGGACGAAGACGCCGCCTTTGTTCTTCATGGATAAGGGTTGGTTCTTAAAGGAATAACAGATAATAAACGGGCTTCAGAGGATGGTGGATTCAGGTATTCTTGATAGGTCGAAATTCAGTATGTAACAGTTGAACCCGCTGCAAAATTCTTTCATGGCACTTTTTCACTTTTTGCAGCTTTGCAGATCAACTAACTTCGAATACAAATGTAGATTAGCCTAATTAGAGGTACAAGGGCATTTCTGCTCTATTTTTTTGCTTTTTGTTCGTAGAAAAAAATATTTATAAAGGTACTTTTTGGTGATGTAGTGTAGGTAGAACTACGATTACTTGCGGTTATTTCTTTTAGATGGTTGCCTATAAATAAAGTAAAGTATGCTATGAAGGAGGTTGTGAGCAACTCTTTGTTCTTTCATCTGTTTCCATTTACACAAAACAATTAGTAAGCTCTAATAATTTTGATAAAAGTTAATAAGAAGCGGTACCTTATTTTTCCAATTAATAAATTAGCGATCATGAAAAAAACACTTTTTGGTAAATCATTTCTTTTTTTACTGACAGCTCTAATATTGACCACCGGCACTTGGGCGCAGGGAAATAAAGCGGCACGCCCCAGCCCACCTGACTCAGCAACCGGCCAGATAAAAGATGCCACTATCACCATTAATTATAGTAGTCCTTCAGTGAAGGGCCGTACCATTTGGGGCGATCTTGTTCCTTATGATAAAGCGTGGAGAGCCGGTGCCAATGAAGCAACCGTTTTTACCACAAGCAAGGACATTAAAGTGGAAGGAAAAAAGCTTCCTGCCGGTAAGTATACTTTGTTTACTACACCTGGTGAAAAAGAATGGAAAATAAATTTCAATTCTCAATTAGGACAGTGGGGGGTTAAGCGTACCGGTGAGGCTAACTATGATCCTGCAAATGATGTACTTACTGTTTCTGTAAAACCTAAAAAAAGTGCTACTTCATCCGAGCGGTTAGTTTATGTTGTAACGGATAAAGGCTTTGTACTACGTTGGGAAAATATGGAAGTGCCTGTGGAAATTAAAAACTAACCTACACTTTTGAAGCAAGTATAAATAGCAAATAGAAATTAATGAAAAAAGCCGCCAACTCTAAAAGGTAAGCGGCTTTTTCAATGATAATAAGTTAGCAACTATTACTATAATTTAATTCGCATTCCCTATCTGACCTAACAATTTATCTTAATTGAAAGCGAGAGGAGTGGAAACTTATATTTTATAGAATTAATTGTAACCCCTAAAAAAATTTTGTGGCCTCGCCGCGAATCGAACGCGGACCCAGGGCTTCGGAGACCCTTATACTATCCATTGTACTACGAGGCCAAATTATAAAAGAGCTGAATTAAATTTCCAGATTTGGTTTGGAAAAAATAAAATAATGGTTTCAATTTATCTCTAAATTCTTTTCTTATTTTATCAATCCGTGGGCATTAGTCGCAAAGATCTTTACGGCAATGGCCAGCAAAACTACACCAAAAAATTTACGCACCGCAATCAATCCCGCAGGTCCCAAAATACGCTCAATAAACTGCAAAGATTTAAGAACAATGTACACGATGATCAGGTTTACCACAATAGCAATCAGCACAGTAGATTGAAAATATATAGCCTTTAAAGAAATAATAGTGGTAAGCGTACCAGAGCCTGCAATGAGCGGAAAAGCAATAGGGACCACCGTTGCAGCCCGCATGTCTTTTTCACTTTTAAAAAATTCTACACCCAAAACCATCTCCAACCCAATGATGAAAATAACAATGGAGCCACCTACCGCAAACGATCCAACATCTAACCCAAGAAGATTTAAAAATGCCTCACCAATGAATAAAAAACCAATCATTAATACACCGGAAATAAGGGTGGCCCGAAACTCACGAATGCCACCCAATTTTCTTTTCAGCGATATTAATACCGGCACAGAACCTACAATATCTATCACCGCAAATAAGGTAAAGGTTACCGTAAAAAGCTCTTTAAAATTTAGAGGCATTGTTTCTTTTTTTTAAAAATAGCGAGTTTTGAATGTACCTCCATCTCACCTTTATTTTTCTTTAAAATAATAGCCTTTTCGGTCGTCCATCTGCCCGTAGTTTATAGCGAAAAAGATACGCCTGCATTAAAATTAAACCTTCGGCTATTGTAACCTGAAATATCAAAATATTTTTGGTTGGTTATGTTTTTAAAATCTGCAAACAAGCGGAGGATATTATTGAATCGATAAGCAGTAGAAAGATCGATTGTATAATAATCATCCAATACGTTGGGCCTAGATGCATACACGGGCTCTAGTCTTTTACCGCTAAATTTTAATACAGTTCCTATGGAAAATTTCGGGTTGATATTATAAAATGCAAACAAATTGGCCATATGTTTTGGCACCCGGTACAAGTTATTTATGGTCGTATCATTTTTCAGTCGATTCCCTGTTTCTGAAAAAGGAGAGATTAATTTTCCTTTAGTAAATGTATAGTTGGCGCTCGCATTCCATTTTGCTGTTTGATACGTAAGTTCTGCCTCCAAACCGCTATTTGTGTGGTGACTTACATTACGATATTGCGAGGTGTAAGTGGCCGGATCAGTTATAATGTATTGAATCGCATTTTTTGTTTTGCGATTGAATAAGGTAATACGGCTGCTAAAATGTGTGGTGGCGTATAAGGCAATACCACCTTCAATAGTAGCTGATTTTTCTGGTGCCAGGTCTTTATTCCCTGCAAAGTCATCATACAATTGGTAAAGAGATGGTGCTTTAAAAGCAGAGGAGGCATTGAAGAAAATCCTTACTTTTTCTTTTATCAAATAAGATGGATTGAACGTGTAGGTCAGGTTGCTGCCATAGGTGCTGTGGTGGTTGTACCGGCCACCTATTTCCACAGACAAGTTTTGGTATTGGTACACCGCAGATGCATACGGGCTTATCTGCAGGGTGTGGGCCAAACTATCCTGTAAAATAGTTTCGCCTTTTGCTGCCCGTTGGGTAAAATAATCAAGATAAGTATAGCTGTACCGCTGGTCCGAATTGTTGCTTCGCAAATCTGCACCGGTTAATAGCTCCCAGTTATTTATCTTAAAACTTTTATACACTTCTGCATAATGAGTTCGGCCTATGTACTTGCTATTTTCATAATAAAAAGAAGGGTTGCTTCTGTCAGACGAATCATTCAAATAATCACGTTCTAAATTGTTGTAATGATAGTTGGCTACCAGATCGCCCCCTTTCATTTTCCATCTTAGGCCGGTACCACCTTGTACGTTTTTGGAAGTGGTAGTATAATCTTTATCGTCCAAAAAAGCCCCTGCATCTACACCTGCTTTGTAGCGGCTATAACTTCCGAATAATTTTAATTGAAGGTTACTGGTTAGAGCATATCCAACCTCTCCACGCACTGTTTTTTGTTTGTAATTATCTTTATCAAACGACCGGTTGCCGGTACTATCATAAGCAGCAGAAAAGCCGTCTGACTTTGTATGGTTATGTTGCAGGTTGTAAGATAGCCGGTTAATTTTTCCACTCAATCCCAATGTAGTTTCATAAGTATGATAACTGCCTCCTGTAAACTGTGCCTGCAATCCTAAAGGTTTATTGACACCTTTTTTGGTAATGATATTGATAACGCCGCTTACTGCATCAGAGCCATAAAGGGTAGACTGACCACCTTTTACTATTTCTATTCGCTCCACGCCATCCACAGGTATCAGGTTGAGGTCAAAATAGTTGCTGATCACGGAAGGATCATTCACAGGTATGCCATCAATAAGAATAAGGGCATTGCCAAAAGAAGCTCCCCGGATACTAACACCCTGGTTGGTGCCCCGGTTATTATTGGCGCCATTAATGGATACTCCGGCTATGGTATTAATTACCTCCGGCAGAGTGCGGCTGCCCATTTGCTGCAGGGTTCGGCTGTTGATTACTGTGACTACCTTCCCCGTCTCAGTTTGTTTTTTTGGGTACTTGTTTGCTGTTATCAGCACTTCATCCAATAGGTGAGTCGTAGTGTCTTGTGCCAGGGCAAACAGCGGAAGAAATAAGGAAAGAAAAACGATTTGGAACTTGCTCATAGTTGGTTCAATTAATTTATTAACTAAGAGCTTTCTGTAAACGAACAAAAGATGGACGGTCTCTAAAAATAGAAGCAGACGGAACACCTCTTGCTTTTCACCCGAAAGCATTTTGATGAATAAGTTATGGCAGGTCTTCTGGCTTGTTCTTGCAGCACCTTCCCGCCCTTCGGCAGTGGTTTTATTTGCAGCAATCATCAATAGAGTTTATTGATGCTATGAACTTACAGCTACGGGGATAGCGCCGGATTTGCACCGGCTTCCCATTTTAATCCCGCCGAGGCAGGAACCAATAACGAGGCGCAAATGTAAGTAAAGGATTGAAAAAAAATAATTTAGTTACCCGGCAGTAGAAACGCCATGCAACTTTACTTGCGTCGCTCCGTTGCCGCTGCGCTACTAGAGGTACTTCTATCAGGCTGTGGCCGCACAGGTGCCAAAAAAAGCTCCATAGCAGTACCAAAGTACAAGTGAGTGACACCACAAAAGGCCAATAGAAAACAGGAAGATGGCTACAAAAAAAAGCCACCCAAATTGAGTGGCTTACTTACGGTTATAAGTTAGGTTAATATTCGTCTTCATTAAACATAAAGTCTTCCTGCGACGGGTAATCCGGCCAGATGTCTTCAATGCTTTCATACACTTCTCCCTCGTCTTCCAGCTCCTGCAGGTTCTCTACCACTTCAATAGGTGCGCCGGAGCGAATAGAATAATCTATCAATTCATCTTTTGTGGCAGGCCAGGGTGCTTCTTCAAGGTATGAGGCTAATTCTAAGGTCCAGAACATGTGTAACGGTATTTTATAATGATAATTTTTTGCCTTTAAAGCGTCCCTCTTATTAAGAGGAGAATAGACTTTATTACGCTAAAAATTTCGGCAAATGTAGGTTTATTCCCCAATTTTCCAAATCCATTATTGCTAAAAGGTAATACCTCTTTGATAATGCGGCATTGTTTGCAGATATTTGAATTTTAGCAATGCCCTTTTCAGATGCTTACAGCAAGGAATATTTATAAAAAATACGATACGGTAGAAGTGCTTAAAGGTGTGGATGTGACCATTAAAAAGGGAGAGATCGTAAGCATTGTAGGCTCCTCCGGGGCGGGCAAAAGCACGTTGCTGCACATTTTGGGCACCTTGGATAAGGCGGATAGCGGCGAGGTTTTTTTAAACGACGAAAACATTTCAGACTTATCCGGTAAAAAGCTGTCTTCCTTCCGCAACAAGCATATTGGGTTTGTATTTCAATTTCATCACCTGTTGCCAGAGTTCACGGCTCTGGAAAATGTATGCATACCCGGCTGGCTGGCAGACAAGAAAAAGGCGGCGGTGCGGCAAAGGGCAGAAGAACTTTTGGGCTTGCTTGGATTGACGGATCGGATCCATCATAAGCCTTCCCAACTTTCGGGTGGTGAGCAGCAACGAGTAGCCGTAGCCCGGGCATTGATCAATAATCCGGATGTAGTATTTGCTGATGAACCAACAGGAAATTTAGACTCCGCTAATGCCCAAGAATTGCACAACCTGTTTTTTGATCTTCGAAAAAAGTTTGACCAAACCTTTTTGATTGTAACGCATAACGAAGAGCTGGCCCAACTGAGTGACCGCATCGTTCATATGAAAGATGGAAAAATTGTGAGTCCCTCTTAAAAAAGTATTTACCTCTTCAGACTCTTGCTGTCCATTTTATTTCTTCTGCCTGCAGCAAATGACCGAGGTAACGGGCCACTACAAAAAGGTAATCGCTTAGCCGGTTAAGGTATTTAATTACTAATGGCTCCACCTCCATATCATCCCTCTGCATGTGCACACAAAGGCGCTCTGCACGGCGGCAAACACAACGGGCTACATGCGCAAAAGAAACTACAGGCGCCCCGCCGGGTAAAATAAAAGACTTCATTTCCGGCAACAGCTCGTTCATGCGGTCTATTTCATTTTCCAGAAAAAGAACATCACTTTCGTGCAGGTCGGGGATCTTTAATTTAGATTCTTTTTCCGGGTCACTTGCCAGCGAAGAGCCAATGGTAAAAAGACGATCCTGTATTTCTTTAAAATTAATTTTTGTGATTGCATCCGTACTGTGGTCACTCACTACACCGATCCAGGAATTTAATTCATCTACGGTACCATAGCTTTCAATACGTATGTGGCTTTTAGAAACTTTAGTACCACCAATAAGAGAAGTGGTTCCTTTATCTCCGGTTTTTGTATAAATTTTAAAAGCCATATTTTAATTTATTTTGGAGCAATGCTCCAAATTAGAAAGAAAAGTAAAGTGTTGCTTAGATCAATAGAACGGTAGCCTAAAGGAGAATGTTTTTGGGATAATTAAATAGTCGCTGTTTGAAGTTCTTTTCGTTTGTCACTTTCCAACACACCATCTCGTAACCGTATAATGCGGTGGGCATGATTAGCAATATCTTCTTCATGCGTTACTAAGATTACCGTATTACCTCCATCGTGGATTTTTCCAAAAATATCCATGATCTCATAAGAAGTTTTAGAGTCCAGGTTTCCGGTAGGTTCATCGGCCAGTATGATAGCCGGATCATTGACGAGTGCCCGGGCAATGGCAACTCTTTGATTTTGTCCGCCACTCATTTCATTGGGTTTATGATGGCTGCGGTTGGCAAGGTCCACTTTGTCCAATACATATAAGGCCTTCTCCATTCTCAGTTTTCGCGACATGCCTGCATACACAAGCGGCAGGGCTACATTTTCGGCTGCGGTTAAGCGGGGTAACAAATTAAATTGCTGAAACACGAACCCAATTTCTTTGTTTCGGATCTCTGCAAGCTGGTTGTCTACCATTTTACTTACATCATGATTATTCAAAATGTAGGTTCCTGCAGTAGGTGTATCAAGGCATCCCAGGATATTCATCAGCGTACTTTTGCCGGAGCCTGATGGACCCATGAGGGCCACGTATTCATTTTTATTAATGTTCAGCGTGATGCCCTTCAGTACTTCCACCACCTGTTTGCCTAAGTAATAATTTTTCGTAATGCTTTCTAAATGAATAATGCCTTGCATAATATAAAGTTGCGCTGTCAAATATAGTAATAAGCCTGAGGATGAAAATAGTTGATACCATTCAAAAAAGACATCTATCCTCAATTCATCAAAACATTCAATCTGTATTTGTATTAAATTTTTTAATGCTTCATCTAATACCAACATTTAAACTTGTAAATATCAATTTTCACTTTGCCATTTGGTCCCAAACTCTCAATCCCAATTCTCTTTTTTATCTTCGCTGCCCTTATGCAAAAAGAAATAGTAGTGAGCGGCATACGGCCAACGGGCTTTTTACACCTTGGCAATTATTTTGGCGCTATGCGCAATTATGTGCGCATGCAAAATGAATATGAATGTTACTTTTTTGTAGCTGACTGGCATTCCCTCACTACCCACCCCGATACAAAAAATCTAAAGGAAAGTGTGCGGCAGGTATTGGCAGAAAATATTGCAGCCGGTTTGGATCCGGAAAAAGTATGCCTGTATGTACAAAGCACCGTGCCTGAAATTGCGGAACTGTATATGCTGCTGAATATGCTGGCGTACAAAGGCGAATTGGAAAAAACAGCCACCTTTAAAGATAAAGTACGGCTGAACCCCGAAAATGTAAACGCAGGCTTACTTACATACCCGGTGTTGATGGCTGCAGATGTATTGATCCATCGGGCTACCTACGTGCCGGTAGGTAAAGATCAGGAGCAACACCTGGAGATGGCCCGCAACTTTGCACAACGGTTTAACCACCGGTATTCAGAACTTTTTCCAGAGCCCCAGGCTTTTAATTTTGGAGATGCACTTTTGAAAGTACCGAGCCTTGATGGCGCCGGTAAAATGAGTAAAAGTGAAAATCAAAATGCAACCCTTTACCTGGCAGATAAGGATGACGACATACGTAAAAAAGTAATGAAGGCAAAAACGGACAGTGGGCCTACAGAAACCAATAGCCAAATGCCGGATTATATAAAAAATATATTTGGTTTAATGGCACTTGTAAGTGGGAAAGATACCTTGCAAAAATTTACAGACGATTTCAATAACGCCACCATCCGGTATGGCGATATGAAAAAGCAACTGGCAGAAGATATGGTTCAATTTATTGCTCCAATAAGAGAAAAAAGCGAAGCTATTAAAAATGATAATGCCTACTTAAAAAAAGTAATTGCGGATGGTGCAGAAAAGGCAAGAGCTAGTGCTAAAAAAACGATTGAGTTAACTAGAGAATATATGGCGCTTAATTATGATTGATGCAATAATTGTAATAAGCATGTGGTAGCGAAAAGAGTTTTATTTTTTAGGAGATGGGTGCAATAAAAGGAAAACTATATTTTTAAGGATTAATCAAAATCTTCCCTTTGGGGAAATAGGGCAAAATGAAATCAAAAAAGCCAAAGCATATAGCTATTGCAGGAAATATAGGTGCCGGCAAAACCACACTGACCGAAATGCTGAGCAAACATTATAAATGGATTCCTCAATTTGAAGATGTAGATCATAACCCGTACCTCGGCGATTTTTACGAAGACATGCCACGCTGGAGTTTTAACCTGCAGATATTTTTTCTCAATAGCCGGCTTAAACAATTGCTGGAAATAGCATCGGGCACGGAAACCATTATTCAGGATCGTACCATCTATGAAGATGCTAATATTTTTGCTCCCAACCTGCACGATATGGGCTTAATGAGCAAGCGTGATTTTGAAAATTATTACGGCTTTTTCAATACCCTGAAAACAATGGTGCAGCCGCCTGATCTGTTAATTTATTTACAGGCATCTGTACCAACTCTTGTAGGGCAGATACAAAAACGTGGCAGGGATTACGAAGAAAACATCCGGCTGGATTATTTAAAAAAGCTAAATGAATATTACACCAAATGGATAGCTGCCTACAAAGAAGGTCCGCTGCTTGTGATCAATGTAGATGAAAATAAGTTTGGCGAACGGGAAGAAGATTTTGGAAAAATTATTACCAAAATTGACGCACAATTGTACGGGCTGTTCTAAAAAAACATTTATGATAAATAAATAGAATGAAGTTTAACTCCCCAAAAAAATTGCTAATAAGCTTTGTAGTAATTTTTATTTTAATAACCATTTCTTTTATATGATGTCGTCAGGAAGTTTCCGTTTCCTCTTCTAAATCAAACACAATCAATAATGCAAAAGCATGGTTTCAGTCTTATCAGCAAAAGAATAGTTTTGATCCATTTTTCCAGAATTTAAAATATCATTGGGAAATGGCTTCTACTTTTAAATTAGCAAATGGGTATGAACTGATTACGATACACTTAATGAAAGGAAAGCAAAATGCAGCTTACCGCGGAACCAGAATACTCTATTTATATCCGTGGAAAAACGGCAGGGGTTATTACAGTGCCGTATATGAATTGATTCTCGATCTTAAATGCACTATGGCCAACAAAGGAAACTTTGCCGTTAAAAATTTTTCTGGCATCATTAATAATTGGGACCTGCAAGCCGGCTTTCAGCACGGATTGAAATTTACAAACGGAGTTGCTGAAAAAAAAGTAAGTCTTGAGATCAGGCCACCAATAAATACTGCATCAGCAAGCAGCAGCAGAACAGCTTTTGACCCGATAACCTTACCTAATGTTACTGTGTATGCCACACCACAGGACGGGGGTACTTATTATATTACTTTTTCAAACAGCTCTTATAATGCCGGTTATGTGTGGGGCGGCGGCGGAAACTGGGGAAGCAACAACCCCTGTGAATATACTTCCTGCACCATAGATGATCCTTTTCAATATTTTGATGAAGATTTTTTGAAGGCAGTGGACGATGTAGTTGCTGAATCACTATATCAGTTTGCACAGGCAAAAGTGATCACTACTACATTATCTTATTGCCAGGACCTTGCATGGTCAGGTTTAACAAAAAGCAGAGCGTTCGAAGACTTATCCCAGTATGTCCAAGATAGAATCAAAGACAGAGTTAATGCCGAAAAAGACCCTAATGCAACTCACGGTGATTCTAACGGAAATTATGTAAATGCAAATAATATTTCTGCAAAAGGCCACCATCCGTGCATTTAAACCCTTATGACATGAAGCATTTACTTTTTTTATTATTATTCATCATAAACATATCGTGTAAAGCTCAGAAGAAAACAGGTATTATTTCTATAGGTTTATATTCTGGTGGCAACTGCTCAGAAGGTGGATCCTTGTGTGGTTTTTACTGGCTCAGAAAGGATCACAGCTTTTTGTTTGTACAGGGTTTCCAAGGTTATATAACCAGTGCCGGCATCGGCAACTGGAGTTATGGAAAAGCTTATTATGTTGAAGATAAGAAAACAGTTGTTCAAGACAGTACGTTTCAATTTAATTTTACTAAGCTCCCAGGTCTTTATTTATTCAACGGCAATATTGATTA
>JBDSBL010000175.1:0-3625 GCA_039921625.1 Chitinophagaceae bacterium | reverse complement strand
TTGCGGAGTGGTATTTATATGTTTAAGGGAGCGCTTACCAATTTTTATTTAAGCGAACGATTTAACCTAAAGTTTACTGATCTGAATTTGTTGATTGCAAGCCAGCGATAACCCGTTGTTGTAAATTAGTCACAGCATTCATTTTCAATAAAAGGAATGCATCAACTGTTTACCAACAAAGTTTATTTATTTAAAAAGAAGAGGTTTCCTTTTTAATGGCAGTCATCGATAATTCCGTTTTACAAAAAGAATATTCTACGGCATCATTGGAGCAAACCATCACCAGGCGTTCCTTACAATAAAGGTCAATGAGTGTGTGGTATAAGGAAATGCCTTCTTCATCCAGGTTGCTGCAAGGCTCGTCCAATAGCAATATCAACGTATCAGAAAATATAGCCTGTGCTAGTTTTACACGCTGTTTCATACCCGAAGAATAATACCTTATTTGCTTTTCTGCTGCTTTTTGCAAGCCAAGGTGCTCAATGATTTTTTTGTGAATCGATACCTTTCATAAAAGGTTTGAACTTTTGATGAAAAGTTAGAAATTCCACAAGCGTCATTTCTTCAATTACATCTAAGTAGGGAGCACAAAATGAAAGATGACGGTACACCATTTCCGTACTAATTTCTGTTTCATTTAATTGATAAAAAAGTTTGCCTGCGCTTGGTTGTAATATGCCACCAATCGTTTGCAACAAAGTTGATTTGCCAGACCCATTGGGACCTGTGATGGCATAAGATGAAGAAGAGGAAAGTTCTAAAGAAAGGTTACGAAAGATCCATTCGCGGTTGAAGCGCTTGCCTACATTTTGCAGGTTAATCTTCATCCATCGCACTTTTTGAATACCGCTTAATAATACCGATGCGGGAACTTTCAATAAATTCCAGTATCTCTTTTTTAAGATCGGTATCCTCTATTTTTTCTTTGATTAGCGCAATGGCGGTGGTGGTACTTCTGTTTTCTATAAATAAAAGATGATAGATCTGGGCAATGGTTTTTATTTCATCTTCTCCAAATTTGCGTCGCTGCAAGCCTACTATATTTAGGCCCATAAAACTTAGCGGCTCACGGGCTGCTTTTACAAAAGGAGGTACATCTTTGCGGATAGAACTTTGACCGCCAATATAGGCATGAGCACCAATGCGGCTAAACTGCTGCACACCGGTTAGTCCGCCAATGATGGCATAATCGCCAATCTCTACATGACCTGCTAACTGTACGCCATTGGCCAAAATAACATGGTTGCCTAACACACAATCATGGGCCACATGCGAGTACGCCATCAACAAGCAATTTTGGCCTATCACTGTTTTCCATTTGTCTTTAGTACCGCGGTTTACGGTTACATGTTCCCGCACCGTGGTGCCATCACCTATTTCTACAAAGGTTTCTTCTCCTATAAACTTTAGGTCTTGCGGAATGGCAGCGATAATAGCACAAGGAAAAATTCGGCAGCCTTTTCCAATATTGCTAAACGGCATTATAACCGCGTGAGACATGATGTGTGAATCATCTCCAATAGAAACCCGGTCACTGATTACAGCAAAAGCATCTATGGTTACATTGTTGCCGATCTTTGCATTGGGATGAATGGATGCCAACGGTGAAATCATACTTTAGCTTTGGGTTTCTTTACAATTTGAGCAACCATATCCGCTTCTGTTACTACTTTATCTCCCACAAAAATAGTCCCTTTCATTTCACAAATACCTCTGCGGATCGGAGTTCTTAATTCCATTTTAAGAAGCATGGTATCTCCAGGCACTACTTTGTTTTTAAACTTGCAATTATCGATCTTTAAAAAGTAGGTGTCGTAGGTATTTTCATCATCATCCGGTATAGAAAAAATGCCTCCTGTTTGTGCCAACGCCTCTACCTGCAATACTCCCGGCATCACACAATTACCCGGAAAATGGCCTTGGAAAAAAGGCTCATTGTAGGTTACATTTTTTACCGCTACAATATGGTTGGTTGATAACTCAATCACCTTATCTACCAATAAAAACGGATAGCTGTGCGGCAGTTTTTTTTCAATGGCATGAATATCATACACAGGTGGCTTTGCCGGATCGTACACTGGTATCAACTGGCGGTACCGGTATTTTTTAATATGTTCCTTTATCTTTTTGGCAAATTCAATATTGGAAGAATGGCCCGGGCGGTTGGCAATAATGTGAGCTTTAAATGGAAAGCCTACAAGCGCCAAATCACCAATCACATCAAGCAATTTGTGCCGTGCCGGCTCATTGGGAAAGCGAAGCTCCAAATTATTTAAAAATCCTCCTTCTGTAATTTTTACATCTTTCTTTTTAAAGGCTTTGGAAAGACGTTGCACCTGCTCATCACTTACGGGTTTATCTACCACTACTATGGCATTATTAATATCTCCCCCTTTGATCAGGTTGTTATTAATAAGGTATTCCAATTCATGGAAAAAAGAAAAGGTGCGGCAGGGAGCAATTTCTTCTTTGAAATCTCCAATTTGTTTTAATGACGCATGCTGTGTGCCCAAAACTGGAGAATTAAAATCAATAAGAGTATTGATGCGATACTCACTGTACGGCAATGCGACCATCTCTACTTTTTTATCCTCATCTACAAACGTAATGTTGTGGTGAAGAGTATAGTATATTTTAGGCGCTTCCTGCTGTTGCAGGCCGGCTTTGCAAATGGTATCCACAAAAGTGGCCGCACTTCCATCAAGTATCGGTACTTCCGGCCCGTTAATTTCCACCAGCACATTATCCACGCCACAGCCTACGAGTGATGCCATTAGATGCTCAATGGTGCTGATGCGGGCTCCGTTTGCCTCTATAGTGGTGCTGCGTGTGGTTTCTACCACATTGTCCACGTCCGCCTTTACGGTAGGTTTTCCAGGTAGGTCTGTACGTTGAAATATAATGCCGGTATTGGGGGCAGATGGTTTTAATATCAGTTCTACTGTTTGGCCGGTATGTATGCCTACACCGCTAATGGTTGCTTCCGAGGCAAGGGTATGTTGGAAATCGGATGATTTATTGCTGTTCGACTGCATGCGGCGAAAGTATGAAATAAGTTTTAGTGAAAACTTGTCCATTTTCATTACAATTCAATGGCAATACATCACCATTAAATAGAATGGTAGGCTTAAATTTGCGGCGTAAATGCAATTGAGTCCCACATTTGACCAGGAGCCACAAAACTCCCTTTTAGATAAGGCTGTATATGAAAGCAGCCGGGAGATTCCCGGTACCGCACTTTATAGCATTAAACGCTATGAGCGGCCAAAAAACTGGTCAGCGGAGGATACCGGTTTTTTTAATTACCGTTTTCATCCTGCTGCGCCGGAAAAAAATACACTGGAACTCCGGTTTTGCCTCGCGGGTAATATGTACTGCCGTCATAAAGGGCCTACCTGTGCACAATGTAAGGTGGTGACCTCAATCAATTGTGTGGAAAAGCAACCTTGCTACGATGCAGTGAGTTTTGTTTTTACTACTTCTCTTTTAAGCCAGTTTGTAAAGGCCAAAAAATCCGATGGCGGGTTGGCTGAGGAATTATTGTCTTTTAAACATACTACCTCCTTTTCCAGGGAAATCCCTCTTTGCAACCGCACCCGTTCCGTATTGGAAGGTTTGCTCAATC
>JBDSBL010000174.1:0-13857 GCA_039921625.1 Chitinophagaceae bacterium | reverse complement strand
CCTGGTATAGCCCAAGCTCAATATTTATTGGCGTCTTTTTATGAAAATGAAGGAGCCAAATACGACCCTATAAAAGATACTACCCATCGCTATGCACTGAAAAAAGCAATGGAAATTTTGAAAAATGTATTAAAAGATACAAGTGAAAAAAGGGAGGGTTGGGTCAATAGTTACAATCTATTGCAACAGATAAATAGGCCTGATGTTTCTTTTGAAGTAGAAAAAGTTTCTATTCCCGATCAGCCATTCAGGGCATTAATAAAATACAAAAATATAACCTCAATAAACCTGAAGTTGGTACGGTTGGATTCTATGTTGAAAGAGTTAAGTAGTAATAGATATGAAGACAAATATTGGCAAGCATTACGTCAGGCTCCTGTATTAAGATCGTGGGAGCAAAGCCTGCCTAACACAGGAGACTTCCAAATGCATTCTGTAGAAATAAAAATTGATGCGCTGCCGGTGGGAGAATATATACTAGTGGTTTCTTCTGCAGATGGAGTTCAAAATTCAGTACCAACGGGAGCGCAGAATTTTTATGTATCCAATATTAGTTACCTCAATCAGGATGCACGATTTTTTGTGTTGCACCGGGAAACAGGGCAACCGCTTGCCAATGCAAACGTGTCCGTGTACAAGCAACAATATGATTACAAAACTTATAAGTATTCCAAGGTATCTTTTGGCAATTTTACTACCGATAAAAATGGTTTTTTCCAGATAACTACAAAAAAAGTAGACCGGAGTAATAGCTATCAATTATATATTAAATATGGTGCCGACCGGCTCAATACGGAAGACTATGTGTATAGTTATTACCGTAGTGAAACTCCGCCCACAATCGAAAAGCAAACTTTCTTTTTTACAGACAGGTCAATCTATCGGCCCGGACAAACCGTATTTTTTAAAGCCATTGTTATTAATAAAAATGGGCCAGTATCAACAGTGGCAGATAATTTTAAAGCAACCTATTTTTTAGAAAATACAAATGGAGAAAAAATTGATTCGGTAGCATTGACTACTAATGGATATGGATCTGTATGGAGCAAATTTGTTTTACCCATCAATACATTAAATGGAAACTTTTCAATAAGAATAAGTGAAGGCAATAATGCAATCTTTTTTTCAGTAGAAGAATATAAGCGGCCCAAATTTGCAACCACTTTCGAAAAGGTAAAAGGAAGTTATAAAGTAGGAGACAGCATCACTTTATTGGGAGCAGCTAAAGCGTATGCAGGCAATACTATTGAAGGCGCCCAGGTAAAATATAGGGTGGTGCGCCAACCCCGGTTTTTGTACCCTTTATTTTTTGGAAGATGGTTGCCACAGCCGTTGCCCATGGAAATAACCCATGGAGAAATGACCACAGATAAGGATGGAAAATTTGCCATCACCTTCCAGGCCATTCCAGATTTAAGTCTTTCTAAAACAAACGATCCTGTGTTTGATTACCACGTTTATGCCGACGTAACAGATATAAATGGAGAAACCAGAAGTGGCGAAGAAATAGTTTCCGCAGGTTATAAATCTTTGATCTTAAAAGTAGATGTACCGCAAAAAATAGAGGTCGATTCTTTGCGAATGCTTTCTATCCGTACTCAAAATATGAGCGGTGAATTTGAAAAGGCAATGGTAACGGTGCAACTGTATCCGTTGGTGCCGGAGCCTCGGTTGATAAGGAAAAGATATTGGCAGCAGCCGGACCAATTTGTGATAACCAAAGAGAATTTTATTAAAAACTTTCCACACGATGAATACAAAGCGGAAAGCGATTTTACTACCTGGAACCGGGGAGGCCTGGCCATTGAAAAAATAGACTCCACGAGGGAAGATGGTTCTTTTAAATTACCTGCAACCAAATTAAATACTGGCTTTTATACTATAGAAATTACAACAAAAACTAAGGAAGGAAGTACCGTAAAAGACCTTCGTTTTGTGGAATTGTATGATGGTCAGGAAAAGCAAATGACCCAAAATCAATATTTGTGGGTGGCTGCTGATAATAGTACAGTAGAGCCGGGACAAAAGGCCGTTCTGCAAATAGGTAGTTCCGCAAAAGATGTTTTTGTAATAGAGCAATTAGTTAGAAAGGATAGTACGCAAGATGCTTCGGGAGTGCTTTCGTTTTTTAATATATCCAACCAAAAAAAGACGTTTGTTTTTCCGGTTACTGAACAGGACCGCGGAGGTTTTGGTGTTGCTTATTTCTTCGTAAAAGATAACCGGATTTATCAATGGGTTCACACGATAGAGATGCCGTGGCAGAACAAAGAATTGAAAATTGATTTTGCCACATTCCGCGATAAAACAGAGCCGGGAAGCACGGAGAAATGGAAGGTAAAAATAACCGGATATAAAGGGGAAAAAGTGGCGGCTGAAATGCTGGCAAGTATGTATGATGCGTCTCTTGATCAATTTAAACCTCACGAATGGGTAAAGCCTTCAATTTGGCCCACCTTTTTTAAAACCCTGAGTTGGAATGGGTTTCAAAATTTTACACCGTTGCAGTCAGAGCAAAAATATATAGCTGAAAACAACAAGTATTTTGACAAACAATATGATCGTTTTTTCTTTAGTGATTTTGGCAATCGCCAACAAATGGAAATGCGTACACAGCGGAGTGCCCCAATGAAGGATGCGGTACTGAATGAAGTAGTAACAGATTCTACAACAGAAATAAAGGTTAGATCGGGAGGCATTTCTATCAGAGGATTGGCTGTTGCAATTGAAAATAAGAGTGCCCTGATCATGGTAGATGGAAGGCCGGTAACGTCCGCTGCTACTATAAATCCTGAGGACATTATCAGCACTACGGTTTTAAAAGGGGAAGAAGCAATTAAATTGTATGGTGCAAAAGGTGCGAATGGTGTGGTGCTGATTACTACAAAAAATGGCACTCCAATACAGGAGATTCAAGTTCGGAAAAACTTTGATGAAACTGCTTTCTTCTTTCCCGATCTACTAACAGATAAAGATGGAAATGTTGAATTTTCTTTTACAACTCCAGAAGCGTTGACTCGTTGGAAACTGCAAACTTTAGCACACACAAAAGATGGGGCATTTGGTCTGGCGCAAAGAGAAATGGAAACCCAAAAAGAACTGATGGTGCAGCCGAATATGCCACGCTTTTTACGGCAGGGTGACCGTATGGAACTCAGTGTGAAAGTGGTCAATGTATCGGGCAAAGAACTTACCGGGCAGGTGCAGTTGGAATTAATAGATGCCACCACGAATCAATCGGTGGATGGCTGGTTTCAAAATGTATTTCCTAATCAATTTTTTACTGTGGCTGCAGGAGGAAGTGAGGCTGTAAAGTTTCCAATTGAAGTTCCTTTTCAATTCAATAATGCACTTACCTGGAGAGTAACAGCAACAGCAGGAAATGTAAGTGATGGAGAAGAACAGTTAATTCCCATACTTACTAATAAAGTATTGGTTACAGAAACCTTACCGATCCCTATGCGTGGATCCGGAACGAAAAATTTCATCTTTAAGAATTTACTGCAATCAGGTAACAGCGAAACCCTCCACCATCAATCACTGACGGTAGAATATACAGCCAATCCGGCTTGGTATGCGGTGCAGGCTTTGCCTTACCTGATGCAGGTTTCAAACGAAAGTTCGGAACAAACCTGGAACCGTTATTTTGCAAATGCATTGGCGGCTCATATTGTAAAATCGGCTCCTCGTATCAAAGAAATATTTGAGCAATGGAAGACGAAGGACACGGCAGCGCTATTATCAAACCTTGAAAAAAATACCGAATTAAAATCCATTTTACTCCAGGAAACTCCCTGGGTGCTTGCAGCGCAAACAGAAAGTGCCCGAAAGAAAAACTTAGGTCTTTTGTTTGACCTGGTACGTATGAAGGGTGAATTGAAAACGGACGCTAGCAAACTAAAAGAAATGCAAAGTGAGAATGGAGGTTTTGTATGGTTTAAAGGTGGGCCAGACGACCGGTACATGACCCAATATATTGTAAGCAGTATCGGTCATTTGCTAAAATTAACCGGCCCATTAGACAATTCAAATAAGGAACTTAGTTCCATAATTGCAGCTGCCATTCCGTACCTCGATAAAAAAATTATAGAGGACTACGAACAATTAAAAAAAGGAAAAGGTGATTTGAAAAAAGTTATTCCTCAGTCGCTAGCGATTCAATATTTGTACTTGCGCAGCTTTTTCCCTCAAATAAAAATACCTGCTGCTACACAACAAGCGTATAATTATTACCTGCAGCAAAGCAAAATAAATTGGATAACGGGAAACAAAAACAGGCAGGCAATGACGGCATTAGTAATGTACCGAACCGGTGATGTGGCCACGGCAAAAGCAATAGTAAAATCGCTTAAAGAAACCGCCATCCTGGATAAGGAACAAGGTATGTACTGGAAGGATAATTCATTTGGTCGATCGTGGTATTGGTATGAAGCTCCTATAGAAACACAAGCCTTATTAATTGAAACTTTTTCTGAAATTACACAGGATGCATCCGCTATTAGTGACATGCAAACCTGGTTGCTGAAAAACAAACAAACCAACAACTGGCAAACGACCAAAGCCACTGCAGAGGCTTGCTACGCCTTGTTGCTGCAGGGTGCCGACTTATTGCAACATGAGCCGCTGGTACAAATTAAAATAGGAAAAACCGTCATCACTACTGAGCAGGGGAGCGAAGCGGGAACCGGATATATAAAACAAACCATCAAAGGCGAAATGGTGCAACCCGAGATGGGAACTATTACCGTAACAGTTAAAAATGGACCAGCTACAAAAAGCAATACCAACGCCACCTGGGGAGCAGTATACTGGCAGTATTTTGAAGACCTTGATAAGGTAAAAACGGCACAGACTCCATTGCAGCTGAACAAAAAATTATTCAAAGAAACAATGTCGGACCGCGGGCCGGTGCTTATGCCTCTGGTAGAAGGAACCTCACTGTTGGTAGGAGATAAAATAAAAGTTCGTATAGAACTAAGGGCCGACCGGGATATGGAGTATGTTCATTTAAAAGACATGAGGGCTTCTGCATTGGAGCCAATAAATGTGTTAAGTGGTTATAAATGGCAGGGAGGTTTGGGTTATTACGAATCTACTAAAGAGGCAAGTACTAGTTTCTTTTTTACAAACTTGCGCAAAGGAACTTACGTGTTTGAGTACACTTTATTTGTAACGCATTCCGGCACCTTCAGCAATGGTATTAGCACCATTCAAAGTATGTATGCACCTGAGTTTGCTGCCCATAGCGAAGGAGTGAAAATAACGGTGGAATAAGTAAGCTGGTAATCTTTTGAATCAGCAAAAAGGGCAAGCTGTTTTATCTTTAAAGTATGCAAACAGATGTCATCATCATTGGGCAGGGAATCTGCGGTACCATGTTGTCCTGGTTTCTGCACAAGGCCGGAAAAAGCTTCGTGGTACTGGATGATGCACGGCCCAATGGTGCTTCAAGAGTGGCCGCTGGTATCATTAATCCAGTGACCGGCCGACGATTTGTGTACAGTTGGCTGATTGATAAAGTAATGCCTTATGCCGTGCATACCTATGAAGAGATGGGTAAGGAGCTTTCCATAGAAGCAGTTTTTCAAAAAAGTATTATTGATTTTTTTCCTTCTCCGCAAATGCGCGATGCCTTTGTAACCCGCATCACGGAAGATGATACTTACCTGCATTCTTACCCCGATCAAAATCATTTTAATCGATTTTTCAACTATGATTTTGGTTGTGGAGAAGTGCGTCCGGCTTATTCTATTCAACTATCCCTTTTGCTGGAAAGGTGGCGAAAAAAGCTCGGGGGAATAAATGCCATTCGGGAAGAAACCTTTGATCCAAATGCACTACGTATTAAAGAAAGGGAATTGGAATATAAAGGCATTACCGCACAAAAAATTATATTCTGCGATGGGGTAGCGGCTGCCACTAATCCATTATTTGAGCTATTGCCTTTTTCACCCAACAAAGGAGAAGCTTTGCTTATTGAGAGTGCTGATCTTTCGAGGGAACATATTTTTAAACGTGGGCTTACCATGGCTCCTTATGATGACCACCTTTTTTGGATCGGGTCTAATTATCAGTGGGAGTTTAAGGACGACCAGCCGTCACAAAGTTTTTATGAAAGCACGAAACATCATTTAGAAAAATGGTTAAGAGTGCCATTTAAAATTGTAGATCACAAAGCAGCGGTGCGGCCTGCAACGCTGGAGCGGCGGCCCTTTGTCGGTTTTCATCCGGTGCATCCTTCGGTTGGTATCTTTAATGGAATGGGCACGAAAGGCACTTCGCTTGCCCCTTATTTTGCACATCAATTGGTAGAGCATCTCTTGCACGGGGCCTCTATAACAGCTGAGGCTGATGTGCAGCGGTTTAGCCGGATACTTTCTAAATAGACAGCAGATGTTTTTCTTTTTTTGTTGGTCTTCTGTAGGAATGCTATTGGGCTTTTCTTGCGTCGCTCCGTTGCCGCTGCGCTACAGAGGGAATGCTATTGGGCTATTTCTTATTCAGTCTTTACGTTCTTTTTTGCCTTGAAGCAAAAAAGAACATAAGAACTGAATAGATAATGAAAGCAAAATATAAAGCCTTTAAAAAGCTCAATAACATTCAACTGTACAAGTGAGTGACACCACTAAAGCTTAATAGAATTACAAAAGCTAAGTACCAGAAAAAATTTAAAAAGGATATCCAATAGCGAGGTTAAACACAATGTTTTGCTGCCGGTACCCTTTGCTTTTAAAATCAATATTTCTGAACTGATAAGGCGGATTATCCCACGGCTTTCGTATAGGCACCGCCACATCTAACCGGATCACAAACAGCGTGATATCTACTCTTAGTCCGGCACCGGCACCTACTGCCAGTTGGTTAAGAAAGTCTTTTGTCAACTGCGCTCCCGGCCTGTCTGCCGATGCATTTTTAAGCCACACATTTCCTACATCTAAAAACAAAGCTCCATAAAATGGTCCGCTAATGTGCGGCCGGAATTCAGTGTTGAATTCAAGCTTCATATCGCCTGTTTGATCGGGGTAAAAATTGCGTGCTGCCGTATCTCTGAAAACGCCAGGACCTAAGGTGCGGCTTCTGAATGCGCGAATACTATTGGGACCACCCGAAAAGAATTGCTTGATGTACGGTAGCTCCCGCGAGTTGCCGTATGGATTGCCATAACCAAGAATTAGCCGGTTGGCCCAGGTAGATTTTAAACCAAATTTGCGATAGTACCGAAGGTCAGATTCCAGCTTTATATATTGATCAAACAACGCATTAAATAATCTTTTCTGGCTGCTTCCTTTTGTGCCCATAAGCAAGCCGGCTACATTGCCGGATATATCTACTAATCCATTAAAATAAAATGAATTTAGTTTTTGATTGCCCGAGGCCAGTTGGTTAAAAGTATATTGATAAGTGGAGCCTAAAATAAACTGTGAATCAACCACCCGCCGCAGGTAGGGATACTTAAGAATGCTGTCTCTATATTGCTTGGTAACATTGATGGGCTGCACATAATTAATACTGATAGGATACAACTCATGACTTCTTTCAATGTTTTGTTTCCATAAATATCCTGCTGCGAGGCGGAAAGAATTGACCGTATATAATTTCTGTCGGTTCAATACATCATAGCCTAGTTTAAAATTGGTACGCGGCACATAACCGCTTTTGGTATTCAGGTGAAAAAAAGGAACAACAAATTGGGGTATAGCAAAATTAAGTTCCGCACCGGTGCGAAAGGTGTTGTAACCCTTGCCTGTGCTCTTGCCACCAAGTTGTACTTGCGATCCGATGTAGGCGCTCAGGCTTACCTGCTCACCGGCTCTAAATGCATTTCTGTTTTGCCAGCTAAAAGTGATCTGGCTGCCATTGCCACTGGTGTTGGCAGATCCAGCTGTGGAAAAGGCATCTATTTCTGCCCGCAGCGATTTTTTGGGAAGTGGGGTGAGGTAATAATACACATCCAGTTTAGCAGAATCTGTAACGGGCTCAAAGCGGTTTTTTACAAACTTAAATTCATTAAGGTTAATGAGTCGGTTCAGTGTTTGATTATGATCTACCCGGTTATAAATATCTCCGGTTTCAAACTGCATTACACGGGAAAATAATTTGGGCTTAAAATGATTTTTACGGTCTATTACAAAGTAGCCATTGTAGTATTGTGCCACTACTTTGTTGGTATCAATTTCGGCGGAAGAAATATTGTAACTGCTATAAATATAAATGTTGTTGATACGATACGCATCGAGGGCCTCTTGGGCTATTTGGGGTTTTACGGATACGACCATATCTACCGTATTATTTCCGGCGGTACTATCTACGCGGGCTATTAAATATTCCGGACTGAAAAAGTAATATCCACGTTCTTTTAAAAATGCATCGATGCGGGTTCGTTCTCCTTTTATCAAATCAAGGTTGTACGGATTGCCTTTTTTTAAAAAAGTTTCTTTGCTGCTTTCTTCAATCCGCTGCGACAGGGCACCGTGCGTACTATCGAACCGAATCCTGCTAATGTGGTATTCAGGGCCTGCGGCTGCAGTATATACGGCTTGTCCTTTCTGTCCTTTGATCACCGTATCGCCAATTACTTTTGCTTTAAAAAAACCTTTGTTTTCTAAGTGGGCCTGCAGCACTTTTACATTGCGTGCAACGTCTACACTGCTCATTAAAACCGGCGGTTCGCCATACTTATCACGCAGCTTTCCAAGGAATGAATTTGGTTTTCGATTGCCAAACATATTATAGATAGAAAGCTTGAGGGGAATCCCTAATAATCTCGTATTAGGCTTCGGCCGTGTGAGGTTTTGCAGGTCACTCTTCAGCACTTTTCTTTGCCTTGCCGTCACATCATCGGTACTTACAGATACGACAGCTCCGGTGTATAATTTTTCGTCCTTGGGTAATGATTTGGTGCTGCTGCAGGCAGCAAATAAGCTACAGAAGAGGAACAAATAAATATAGTGGTGCCTAGTGATTCCCATTGCTTCAGTTGTTTTGATTTTTTTCCTTTCTGGCTTCCTTTTTAATTTTTCTTCCTTTCAATATCTGGCTAAACCGGTCATAGTCTAAGGAGATGGTAAATCCTACTCCGGTCTCAATCACATAACCTTCTACTGCGCCCTGGTAATCATTCTTGCGATAAAATCGCAGGAGGTAACGGCCATCTTTGCTTAACTGGTATGTGGCCTGTACGTTTCCGGCAATATTGCTGGCTCCCTGGTTTGTTTGTTGCGGTCCTTCCAATTCAAAATTAGAACCTACTGAAACCGTTAACCGGTCATTGAGCAAACGTTTACTCAGGCCTACATTTAAGTCTGTTCTGCTTCTGCGGTTGCCGGTGGTATAGTCATCGCTGGAGGCTACATCAAAATTTATATCCACTCCTTTTATTAAACTTCCAGCCAAACTGTTCAATTGCTCTGTGAGCAATTTGCTTACACTTTGTCTCGCCAAAGACCCTGCATTAAAACCTCCACCACCACTGGTAGCAAATGGATTTTGACCTACGAACCGATTCAATAATAGGATAGCAAAAACCTGTTTGTTCAATTCGGCCGGTTCCTGCCTTAGCTGCGTAAGCCGTGTATTTACATTGGAGATCACATCATTGGAAACTGTATAATTTCTGTCTTTAGGCAACACAATATCGAAGGTGATTATCGGCTTCATCAACTCTCCATTTAATTGCAACAAAACCTGGAAGGGTAAGTTTTGGAGATAGTAATTTCTTTGGGCTACATCTATTTGGTCTTCCACTAAACTTAATGGAGCCGTGTTGGCCACATAGATAGCAGTTACATCCAACTGAGCACTAGTTGGCTCTCCGGTCCACGTGATCTTACTTCCTTTTTCTATTTCAAATTTTCGTTGTAAAAAATTGAATGATAGTTGATAAGCTCCTTTATCAATCTCATAAGTACCGGTAAGATTTATTTTTCCACTTGGGTCAATGCCGGCCGATAATTGAGCTGATCCTTTCAGGTTTAAAAAATCTCCGTTGGCCTCATCCACCACAACATTAAAATTGGCTTCTTTTTTAATCTCGATATTGGTCGTAATATCATAACCTACCAGGCTGGAAACATTTAGTGAATCATAGTTTGCTAAAAAGAGCGAATCATTTCCCGGTGCGTTGAAATCTACGAACTCAACAACTCCTTCGCGCTGCGCCACACCAGGCTCTGCCTGCGGAATAACCACTGTAAAATTAGTTCCATCATTTATAACCACCGAGCCATCAACTATAGGAGCTACTTCAGTTCCACCAATGTGAAGGTTGGTAGAAAGGTTTAAATCCCCGTAGTAAATCTTATTATCCTTTTTGGTAGTGTTCAGCGCTCTGAAGTTTTGAGCATCTACATCAAGGTTGAATTTGTAATTTATAAAATTGGTAGTTGCTACTTTTCCATTTAAGGTTAGGGCATTGTTAGCAGAGTCTCTAATAGAAAATTTATCAAATACAAATCCGTTTTCAGTAACATTTAATTTTTCATCGTCGATGGTTAAAGGACCACCCAAGGCAAGAGTGCTTAAGGTTGCGTGATTAAAATTAATACCACCCACCACTTTTGGCGCTGCAGATGTGCCCCGGATACTTACCTTTCCATCTATAGTTCCTGCTGCGCTTTTTACAAAATCTTTCATGGCACCTTCCATGCTTTTCAATTCTACTTTTCTCAGGTCAAGGTCAAGGTTTAAGGCAATGTCCTGCCCTTGAGGTTGTGCCCAACCCGTCAAGGCTACGTCATTTCCAAAGCCAGTAAGCGTTACATCAGTATTGTACTTATTATCTGCTGTGCTGGCTACTTTGAGGTTTAATGTACCAAGCGTATCCTGCCGCAAGCTAAGGTTGCTAATCACAAGGTCAGAAGTAAATAGAGGTTGTTTCAACAAGTCTTTAAACGTTACACTACCGGTCATAGAACCATTCACTAAAAGGGAGTCTGATTGTACAAAAGCAGTGATAGTGGAGACCTGGAAATCAGAAAATTTTATATTCAAAGGCTGGCTGCCGGCACCAGGTAAACTTTGCAAAGCAATAGACTGATTTCCTTTTGACAATGTAAAATTGTCGGCAGTGATAGTAGTGGGAGATACCGTTAGTTTGTTGCCCGTGCTTACATTCCAAAGATCATAATTAAGCATCAGGCTATCCGGCCGTATGCTCAGTGCATAAGTACCGGCAGCAGGCTGTTGCAACAAACCGCTTAAGATATATTTGTCTTTATTGCTTTTGTCTGCAACATTTAATTTAAAATCTATGTTGTTGTTTAGTGCCGTTGCTTTCAATTGTGTATGGTACACATGGAAGGACGTTCCATTTTTTATCTGGCCAATATTGCCTGTGAGTTGTAATCCGGAAGGTGTTGTAGAAATGCGGGCATCGAGGCCCTGAATGTCATTGCCGGAAAATACGAGGTGTTGCGATTTTATGTTTCCTTCAAGTCCACGGCTAGTGGCCAGGCTCCCGTCCATATGCAGGGGCTCAGCAATGTCGAATCCGGGAACCATTGCTGTTAGAAAAGGAGAGTTTTCTACATTCACTATAAAGCGAAAATCGTAGGGATGAACCACGGGAGGTGGACCCCCGTTGGTAATGGAAAAGTAAGGTTGAATATTATTGATAAAAATATCACCTAACTCCGCATAGCGGTACCGGCCTTCTATATTGGCATTGGCAATATCACTTCGCAACCGTATGTATTGATTTGATGAATCGGTACGGCCTGCCAGGAGCTGCAAACTATCCAAGTTAAGCCTGTTGGTGCCAGACACCAGCAAGGCATTGGTGACAAGTACATTGGCTTCTAAAAAATCTGGATTTAGAGATGTTACATCTCCATAAATCTTTCCCCGAAAAGAGAGCGGCTCTGTAGTAAAATGAAGCGGTAATGTTTTTATACTATCGACGCTTGCATCTATATGAAAGGTAGGACTGCCGGCATAGTTTCCATTAATAGATGCAGTAAGGTCAATGTTTGGATCGCGGAGATCAGTCGTTACAGCAAAGATGGTTTTGCGTAAGCTTCCATTTAAATTAATGTTTCTATAGGTATAGTTATTATAAGTAACGGCACCTACGGCTCCTTTAAATTTTGCATTAATGGCATCTGGTGTAAAACCAGAACCAACTACATTCATATTAGCCGTGAGAACTCCTAACTGAGGATTTTTTAAAATGCTTCCCAACTGCAAACCTGATGTTCTTATGTTGGTTGCATACGTATCTTTTGTTGGTTGTGTCAGGTTGGTAAACTTGCCATTCAACCCAACAAACCCTGCAGAAGTAGATACATTTAAATTAGTGGCAAGGCTAGCCATATTGCCTGAAACTGTACCATTGATATCAAAACTTTCCGGCAGGTTCATTTGTGCATTGGACAATCGCTGACCGGTAAAAAGGGCAATATCACTTTGCGTGGTATGCAGTCGTCTAATGGTAAGATTGCCACCGGCAGCAGCCGGATCACTAAGGCGGGATAAAGTACCTGAGGCATCGATTTGTGTATTGCTTAGGCCATCGAACTGCAATGCTTTTACATATAGTTTGTCCAGATTGCCATTGCCTTGAAAATTAAGGTGCCATACATCTCCTGTATTTCTAAAAGCCGGTTGGTTTCTTAACTGCGGTGCAAAAGCAAGTATGTCTTTTACCTGTACATAGCTGTTGGAAAGATTAATGTTTAGTAGTGTTTGTCCAAAGTTTTTTTGAAGGGCATCATAAGAAGCATAATCCAAAATAGCTTCTCTCTGTATCTGTGTTCCCGGTGTTTTTATATATAGATCTTTTAAATAGGATTGCGTGCTGCCATACAAAAAATCAGCATGCAGCGCATCTAATTGAAAACCGCTTTTTTCTTTAAAATATCCTTCGCTTACAATTCCGGAAATAGAGTCAGTATTAAAAACAAAATCTTTTAAGTGAAGGGTTAAACTATCTGCCTTCATGTGTGCAAAGTCAATACCCGTGGCTTGCCTTGGGCTGTTGTCATTATCAAAAGCAAAAGAGTTTTTGTTAATTTCAAAGTTATCAATCCGCACGGTCCAGTTTTGATTGGCTTGTGCTACTGCTACTTGTTTTACTTCTTTTACAATTACTTTTGCAGCTTCTTTTTTTCCCAACCTAATGGCGGATATTGAATTATCAAGTTTAATATTTTCCAAATGAAGAATACGATTTTGTAAATCAATTTGCCGGCCTTTTACTGTAAGATTATCAATCTTAAAAAGCGTATAAAAATCGGATACTTCATTTCCATACTTTAGGTTTACGTTATCAAGGGTCACCGTGCCAAAATTTAATTTCATGGTAATAGGTGCAGCGGCTTCCGCCATATCAATTTCCAAGGGCTTTGATACCATCAGCGGTTTAGTTTGGTTTATTACCGCATTTACATTTTTTACATCCAATGAATTGATATCGAAATGGGACGCAAATGGATCCATTTTATTTATTTTTGCATCCAGGCTTCCCACACCTACTATCATATCATTGCCCGTAATTACATCATTATAGATTACACGACAGTTAGCTAATTCAACCCTGTTTATAGCAAGTTTCAACGTGCTGGCAGAAGTATCTGTTTTTGCCTGTTGGGCCGGAGCAAATGCATCAACAATAAATTGAAAATTAAAAGCGGTATCGGGGAGTATTCTTTTAATTTTTGCCGTGATATCTGTAAGCTGCAAATCTTTGACTTCTACATCGCTGCTTAATAATTTAAACAAATCAATATTGGCTTTGATAGAACCTCCGTACAATAGGGTGTCCTTAGTTTGATCTTCAATGTAAATATTTTTTAAAACCACTTTGCGGGGCAACCCGATGGAGATGCTTCCAATTTCTACTTTTGTATTTAATTTATTTTC
>JBDSBL010000173.1:0-16609 GCA_039921625.1 Chitinophagaceae bacterium | reverse complement strand
TCGGAATGACAGAGTAAACAACGGCGCGTTCGGAATGACAGAGTAAAAAAAGCCGTGAATGTTGCGTTAGGGATTGAAGCGGAAATCCTTTTTTGAGGAACGAAAAAAAGATTGCAGCGGATAGCCCGGCCCGCAGGGCACGCCCCCAACTTTGCTTTAATTTTTAGGGAAATGGATTTGCCTTGGCGGCTTCCCAACCAATGAGCGCCGCTTTGCGGGTAGCCCCCCACCGATACTGACCAAAGGTGCCGCCCGCCTGGATGACGCGGTGGCATGGTATCAAAAAGGCGACCGGATTGCTGCCAATGGCGGTACCTACAGCCCTTGACGCTCCTCTCATTTGCAACTCTTGTGCGAGGCGGCCATAGCTTCTTAATTGCCCCATAGGAATTTGCAACAGTGCCTCCCACACTTTGAGTTGGAAACCGGTGCCTTTCAAATGTAATTTTATGGTGGTTGGTTGGCTCCAGTCTTGGGTGAAAAACGACAAGGCTTTTTGTTGCAATGGACCTTCTTTGTGCTGCAGTTGTGCCTTTGGAAAATGATGTTGCAATTGGCCAAAACCTTCTTCTTCGCTATCAATAAAAGCGAGGTGGCAAATTCCTTTGCTGGTGGCCGCCAATATAATTTCGCCAAAGGGCGTGGCCGCATAGCTATACGTGATGGACAAATTTTCGCCCTCATTTTTATAGTCACCGGGCGTCATGCCTTCAATGGTTACAAACAGATCGTGCAGGCGGCCGGTGCCGGATAAACCGGTGTCGCAGGCGGCGCTAAACAAAGTAGTTTCCCCTTTTCTCAACAAGCTTTTAGCATAGTTGACGGATAGATATTGCAAAAATTTTTTAGGACTGACGCCTGCCCAATCTGTAAATAAGCGTTGAAAATGAAAAGGACTTAGGTGGCATTTTTCTGCTACCTCATCGAGTTGTGGTTGCATTAAAAAATTTTGCCTTAAGTAACCAATGGCTTCTTCTATTCTTTTATAATCAATTTTTTGCTGCGTTGTCATTGATGTAGTTGAAGACCTAAAACTAAGTTTTTGACGATAGGGTTGCAACCCGAAAATTGCGGTTTATTTGTAATGAAAAAGAGAAGATGATTTTTAATTCTCATACGCCTTTTAATCGTTCTTCCATCAAGCTACTGATCTCACCGGCTTTGCTTAATACCATTAAATGTTCGCCTCCCCTTATTTTAATATCTGCTTTTGTTTGCCAGCAAAGTAAAAGCTTGTCGGCAGTGCCGTGGATGTGGTAAAGCTTTTCCGGTCGGATCTTGTTGTTCCAATACAATATTTGACCAACCGACCATTTTAAAAAAGTATCTGTAGTTTCTACAAGCACGCTTTTCAGTAAGGATTTTTCTTCACCTGTTTTGGCACCAAAAAGCCAGGTGAGCAGGGCAGAGGGAGTTTTCAATAAATGCAGCGGAATGATTTGGTCTAATTTAAAAAACCTGCCGACCCGAAACGTCCACGGCAGCTCATACTTGGTGGCTATACTTGATATTAGAATAATGTCTTTTGGTTTTAAAAAGCGGGCTATTTCAATAGCCGCAAGTCCTCCCAATGACAGACCTACCAACACAAAATCTTTTGAAGAATCGATCCCTTCCGCTAGCCTCTGGCAATAAGATTGAAGTGGTTCGTGTTCGTGTAGTGGTTCTATCCAATCTATATATACAAGGGAGTATTGTGGAGGAAGGCTTAAGTTTTTAAACATTCTTTTATCGGCACCAAGGCCACTAATAAAATAAATGGTCACTGCTAAATTTAAGACTTCTTACCGCACCATCCCTCACGGCTTTATGCCTTCAGTTAAATTTTTCCAGAGCAGGTCTTTTAGGGCTTGCAGGTTTTTGCTGGTGAGTGAAGAGATAAAAATGTGCGGCACCTCGGGTGGTAATTCTTTTTCAATTGCTTTTATCAGTTCTTCATCCAGCATATCACTTTTGGAGATGGCAATTATAAATTGTTTGTGCAGCAGTTCAGGATTGTATTCTTTTAGTTCATTGACCAATACATCAAATTCTTCGCGGTGCCCTTTGCTATCAGCTGGTATTAAAAAAAGTAAAATGGAATTGCGTTCTATGTGCCGCAAAAAACGATGGCCAAGGCCTTTACCTTCTGCGGCTCCTTCAATGATGCCCGGCAGATCTGCAATGCAAAAACTTTTACCGTCACGGTATTCTACCATGCCCAGGTTGGGAGTGATGGTAGTAAAGGCATAGGAAGCAATCTTTGGTTTAGCAGCAGTGATCACTGAAAGGAGAGTTGACTTACCTGCATTGGGAAAACCTACCAAACCTACATCAGCCAATACTTTTAATTCCAACACCTTCCAACCTTCCACACCCGGAAGGCCCGGTTGGCAATGCTCGGGCGCCTGATTGGTTGAAGTTTTAAAATTAGTATTACCCAAACCTCCTTTACCTCCCGGCACCCATATTACTTCTTGCCCGTCTTCTAATATTTCAATTTCTTTTTCGCCGGATTCTTCATCGCGGGCAATGGTGCCCAACGGCACTTCTATAATAATGTCTTTTCCAAATCGTCCGGTCTTATTGTTGTCGCTTCCGTTCTCGCCACTTTCTGCCAGCACGTTTTTAAAATAACGCAGGTGCAGCAAGGTCCACAGGTTGGAGTTTCCTTTTAAAATGATATGACCTCCGCGGCCACCATCACCACCATCAGGTCCGCCATAAGCAGTTAATTTGTCGCGGCGGAAATGCTTGATACCTGCACCGCCATGGCCACTTTTACAAAAAATCCGTATCTGGTCTACAAAATTGCTCTTCTCCAAAATAGTAATTTAGCTTTGGCGCAAAGATACTAGTACGGTCGTTGTAAATATTTTATATGAAGTGGTTCCTCGCTCTTTCCCTATTTGCCTTAGCAAGCCTTAGCCGGCAATGTACAAAGCAAAAAATCGATAAAACTCCTGTTTGCATCCAAAGCAAAATAGATTCCATTAAGAAATTACCCAAATGGAATCCGCCAGCGGAGGTAACGCAATACACCTACAATAAGAAAACTGTTTACTTATTTAGTAGCCCCTGCTGCGATCAATACAATGTGGTGTATGATGAAAATTGCCAGTACCTCTGTGCGCCAAGTGGAGGCTTTACAGGTAAAGGCGACGGCCGTTGCGCAGACTTTACAGAAAGGGCAAAATTGGTCCGCATTGTATGGAAAGATGACCGTTAAGAAAGCAGCACGGCATTGTTTATTTCTTTTATTTACAACTTATGAGCATTGAAAATAGGAATGCAGAAATGGGTGGCTCAAGGCAACATTTTATTATTCTAGATGGGCTAAGAGGGGTAGCTGCTTTGGCCGTGGTGACCTTTCATTTTATGGAATGGATCTTTACTGACTCAAGCAAAAACTTTATAGGTCATGGCTTTTTAGCAGTGGACTTTTTTTTCTGCCTTTCCGGCTTTGTGATAGGGTATGCCTATGACAACCGGATTGAGAAAATGGGAATGTTTGCGTTTTTTAAAGCAAGGTTGATACGGCTGCATCCTCTGGTACTATTAGGATCCGTATTGGGTTTGTTAGCCTTTCTTCTTGACCCTTTTGCAACTGCTTCCAACTTGTACACCACCGGCAAATTATTTCTAATATTTCTTTGCTCTGCTTTTATGATTCCGCTGCCGATCATGGATGAAAGAGGCTTCAATTTATTTTCGTTCAATGCTCCTTCCTGGTCTTTGTTTTGGGAGTATGTGGCCAACATTTTCTATGCCTTAATCCTTTACAAAATTGGCCGCCGCTCCCTTATTTTATTAACCGTGCTGGCAGCAGCTGCCTTGTGCTTTGTCAGTTACCGTGCAGGCAATTTATTAGGTGGCTGGAGTGGTGGTACTTTTTGGGATGGTGGAGCCCGCATCGCTTATTCGTTTTTAGCCGGATTGTTTCTTTATCGTTCGGGGTGGACGATTAAAAATAAGCTTGGTTTTTTAGGCCTTGCCGCGATGTTGTCGCTTGCTTTTATCATGCCCCATTTTACATGGAACGGGCTTGCCGAAACCTTGGTAGTGCTTTTCTTTTTTCCCCTGATTGTTTTATTGGGAGCCGGTTCCCGGCTGTCGCCCGGCCTTAAAAAACTGTGTGAGTTTTCAGGTAACATTTCCTATCCGCTCTACATGACCCATTATGCCTTTATATGGATGTTTGGCAACTATTTCACCACCACCAACCCTCCTGCACGTGAGCTTACATTCGTCGTTATATCAGGCATCGTTCTGATGATCTGTTTTGCTTATGTGGTGATGCGGTTTTATGATATACCGTTGCGGACTTATTTAACGAATAAATGGAATAAACGTTTTTGAAAAATTGGTTTTACTAAATGATGGTGGTAACATAATCGCTTATATCCAAAGAATTTTTCTTTAAGCCAGTAAAACAAACAAGCGTCCTTTAAAAAGGACGCTTGTTACATTAAGTGCTCTATTAATATGGGTGTTTATTGTATCATTACTTTTTGTTCAAACACTGATTTTTTATTGCTGCTCCAGATTTTTACAAGGTAAAAACCATTAGCATGTGAGGCGGTCAGCGGTACGTTTTGTGTTTCACTTTCCGATTGGATCACTAGCTTTCTTTCTTCTACTTTCCGGCCCATGGCATCCGTTATTTGCAGCAGATAATCACCAACTGGTACTTTAGAAAATTGAAATGTCAATTGCCTGCCTACCACCGGGTTTGGATACAATTGTATGTTGTTGCCAATGGATCTACGGGCAACAACTGTTTCTCTGGAAGGAGATTCTTTTGAAAAATTTAAGTAATTACTATTGGCAAGGTCAGAGGCACGATAAACATCTCCGCTCATTTGGTACGGCAAGGCCTTCCAGGTGGTTGCGTCCACTATATAATAAGAAGATGCATCAACCGCACTACATACCAGCAATGATCCATCTGCATCCACCACAGCGCCATTTACGGTAAATGCCGGAGGCAGGTTTGTAATGGGCCCTAAATGCGTGGCTACTTTTGTATTGGTATTCACTTTAAATACCTGGTTGCGTGCGGATAGAATGTATAAATTGCCCGCATCATCTGCTACCATATCTCCACCAAAAGAAGTGCAGCGGTTGTGCACCGAAATATTTTTATTGGCCGGGTCATCAACCAAGGCTCCCATGGATGTAATAGATGGTTTTTTACCTGTGGAAAATCTAACAAAATTATTAGCATCATTAGTAAGAGCATAGCCGGTACCATCCGGCGCTATCACCATCCGCGTCACGCATTTTGCTTCGTCGTTGTGCATGGTACCCAGCCCGGTAAACGCTTCATCCGTTACTTCATATAGCTTCATTGTTTTTAAATCTAGGTAACGCAGCTGGTCAATAAACATGGGAGTAAAATAAAGGCGATCGTGTTTTTTATCGTACGCCATAGCCGCTACTCCCGTGCTGAAAGGCGCTTGAAAATAAAGGCCATACCGGCTGTCTTCTTTTACCGCAACCTTCTTTTTATTCACGGCATCATAAGCTTCCGTTTTTTGATCCGTACCATCAAAAAAGAAGGAACTATAAGCTCCGGTTTGCAGGTCCAGTTTACGCAATGCATTCCATCCAGATCCTTCTTTTGTGACATCAGTAACTGCATAAGCAAAACGATCGTGCTGTGCCTGTGCAGAAGAAAAAGAAATAAGGACAAGAGTGGAAAAGATGCTGATAGGTAATGCTCTTTTCATATAAAAAAATTTAAGTGAGGAACAGAGTATTAAGTTACAAAATCCTATCAAGCTCCAATTACTTTTTTATCCGGAATCTTATTTTTTGAAAGGTTGGTATTCATAGGAATAAACCGGTTGCTGCGCTGTGTCTTCTCTTAGCGGTTCGCAAGGTTTTAGAGTTTGGAAGCACTGCTGGGGCAATTGCTGGTAAAGTTGGGTGCCTTCCGTTTTCCAGCGCATCATTTCATCACTTACCTCTTTTATTATTTTTGCAGGATTGCCTACCAACAGCGACCGTGGCGGAATCTGGTGGCCTTGCCGCACAAAGGACAGGGCACCTACAATACTTTCCTCTCCCAGGTCCACTTCATCCATGAGTACTGCATTCATACCTATTAAACAATTGCGCCCAATGGTACTGCCGTGTATGATAGCTCCATGACCAATATGTGCACCACCCTTCAACCATACCGTGATACCTGGAAACATGTGTACGGTGCAGTTTTCCTGCACATTGCAGCCATCTTCAATAATGATTTTTCCCCAATCGCCGCGCAAAGCGCAACCTGGCCCTATGTACACGTCTTTACCTATAACTACATTGCCGGTAACGGCTGCCTGTGGATGAATAAATGCAGTTTCGTGAATGATGGGTTTAATGCCATTGAACTCGTATATCATGGCTGCAAGTAACACAAATAAATGGAAGGAAAAACCTAGGAATCAACGGGGTCAACAACTACCTTTTTCTCTTTCTTTTTTGGCCCGCGGTTAATAGCATGAATTACTTTGATCAATAGAAAAGTAATGAGTGCGGTGCCCAATAATAAAACTGCAATACCACCTCCCTGAGAACCGGAGCAGGAAACATTGCAAGAAAGACCAAGCACTACTACAAATAAAAAGGCAGCCATCACGGAGGATAAAATGATCAATGCGGTTTTACTTCCCTTAGAACTTTCCTTGTACCCTTTGCGCACCTCCAAAAGGTTCGTTTTTATTTGGGCAAAATGCCTGACCACGAATGCAGCACTTCTACTTTGCACCTTGATCTTTGGCAATGGCTTTATGGGCTCCGCGGCAGAAAGGGAAGAAAGGGGGAAGGATAAGTTATTGTTTTGATACCGGTTGAATGTGCAAATAATTAGTACAAACGAGCTAATAAATAAAACTCCATCGAGAGTTTTTTGAAATTGGTAGTAATTAGCATACTTCGCTTTGTCTTTTTTGGAAGGATATGTAATAAACGCAATGAGGAGCGGAATACAGCACAAATAAGAAACAGAAACAGGTATCTTAATTCCTTCTTCAAAAAGAACTTCGCTAAAAAACAAACAAACAATATTTAGTAAAATGTAAATAAAGAAAAAGCAAAGTCTTGCTTTCCATTTGTTGTTGCGGGCCCAGCGTGAGATGCTTTTTATTGCCATTAGTTTGGTATTTTAAGTGGTATAAGAAAGGTATGAAAAAATTATAGTTACCTCTCTTTTCTTCGCAGCATTATCTGTTTTACTATAAAATATAGCAGCCCGCAGGCAGCCACTGTTAGAATAATTTTTCCCAACATTCCAAACTTCCCTACCTCATAAATGGAATAGCCTTCTATGAGCAAAGCGGGAATTTTGCCCAACGAACTGGCTAGAACAAATATGCCTGTAGAAACCTTGCCTACAGCTCCTGCAAAAGTGACCAAACCCGATGGCACCAATGGAAGCAATCGCAAAGTGAAGATTAGTGAAAAAGCAGTGCTTCCTTCTGCAGCTACCAATCTCTTTATTCTTGGGTATCTGTCAAGTCCTTTTTGTGCCCTTTTTTTAAACCCTTTTCTATAAAGTAAAAAAGCAACCGCCGCACCTGCCGCTTCTCCTACAAAGGATAGCAAAATGCCTGGCCAAAAACCAAAAAATAAAATATTTGCTGCTGTGATCAACACGCTGGGAACTACGCCCAATACAGCTATGATTACACTGAGAAAAAGAGAAATTAAAATAGAAGCTTCCGGGTATTGATGAAAAAGATTGACGAGGCTATTTTCCAAAATAATAGAATTAAATAAGTGTTTGCCCCGTGCGGAAACAAGTACCCTTAAAGTGTGCTACGGAAACTCCTTCCCTGTTGGTAACCGTGATGTGATAGTGCCCGGTGCTTTTGCCATTGTGCAGCTCTTTGGCCTCAGCCGTCAAGGTATCACCAGGGTGGGTAGCTTTAGTAAAGGTGATAGCTGTATCAAGTGCCACTGACAAATTGTTACGGCTATTGCAAGCAAATGCAAAAGCGCTATCGGCCAGCGAAAAGGTAACGCCTCCATGTATGACTCCAAAACCATTGAGCATATCATCCCGCAGGGTCATTTTTATTTTACTATAGCCTTCTTTTATTTCACATACAGTAATACCAAGCCATTGACTAAACTGATCATCCCGCATCATCTTTTCTACTACTGCTTTTGCTGTTGCATCTTGTTGCTCCATAATAAAATATTAGTAAAAACCCAGCTTTCTTTTTAATAAATCAGTAAGGACGGATCCATATTATTTTCCTTTAAAAACAGGTTTACGTTTTTCTATAAAAGCCTGTACTCCTTCTTTAAAATCAAGAGTACCGGAGGCACGTTGCTGCCATATTTCTTCCGCATGCAATTGATCTTCAAAGGAAGATATAAACGCCTGGTTCAATGCTCTTTTTGTAAAATACAAGGCCTTGGTTGGCAGTTGGGAAAGAGTTCTGGCTATAGCTTTTGCTTCATTTTCAAACACATCATCCCCATACCATTTATAGATCATACCAATGCGTTCTGCTTCTTCCGCACCTACTTTATCGCCCAGCATGCAGAGGGCTAATGCCTTTTGCAAACCCACCAGCCGTGGTAAATAAAATGTACCTCCGCTATCCGGTATCAATCCTATTTTAGAAAAGGCCTGGATAAAGGAAGCAGATTGTGCAGCTACCACTATATCGCAGCCTAATGCAATGTTGGCTCCGGCACCTGCAGCCACCCCATTTACAGCCGCCACTACCGGCTTATCCATGTTGCGGATGCGGGCTACTATTGGGTTGAAATGTTCCGCTAATATGGTGATTACTTTAAGGCCTTCTCCATTGACCACTTCATCCAAATCCTGCCCGGCACTAAATGCGTTACCTGCTCCTGTGAGGTACACGCAACGCACCTCAGTGCTATCCTTACATTCATCAAGCCGGGCTTGTAATTCTAGTGCCATTTCACGGTTGAAGGCATTGTATTTATCGGGGCGATTGAGGGTAATGTACGCAATGCTTTCTTTGATCTCAAACAGTATGGAAGACATAAAACCTATTTGCTGTAAAACTACTTCTTCGCATTGAAAGTAAGTCGTCTTTCCGTACGCCTGCCTGCTTCGCACGATAAAAGAAGATGAATAATTTTTAGTATCCCTTATTTTAGGAAAGTGACTTTTTTAGCTGTATAAAAAAAAGAATATAGCGTGTAAATTATTGGCCCTCGAAAGCCCTATTTATTATTTAGCTGGATGCTGCTGTTGCCTCATTTCGTTGTAGGCTAACACGGCTTTTATTTCGCCATAAGAAATATCATCACTTAGTTTTTCTTTGATACCGGTCAGGGAACTTCCTTCTGTTTTTTCAATAGCTTTTAAGATATGTTGTAATTTATCTTCTGACACGAGCTCATTCACTTTTAGGTCTCCTGTTGCCACAGAGGCTGCCAAGTGGCCTTCAATAGTAGTAGGTGATAAGTTTCTTGCTACTGCAATTTCAGATGGACTTTTTCCCTCTTTGTACATTTCCAATGTGAGTATCCTTGTTTGTCCTTTCGGCAATTTGCCGGACGATTTTTTATCCTCTCCACCTTCCGTATTTCCCAAACTCGTTTTTGACTTTCGCTGTTCTGCTACAATTTGGAGCAAGGCCATAGCATCTAATCCGGCGGTAAGTCCGGTAGTCGTTTGCACCGCCTGTTGTATTTGAAGTTTTTTTCTGGAAAGCCCATTTTTCAATCCTTCAAGATCGAGTAAATACTTTTTTACTTTCGCTTTTCCTTCCCATTCCTTTGCATGCTTTGCTACTTCGGCTATAAGTGCCTCTACTTCTTTTTCAAAATATTCTGCAGCAGCTTTTGTACGTGAATGCAGTAAATAATAATTATCTTTTTCCGCATCTTGTAACAAACGATCCAACTGCACCGCAAATTTTAAGGCCACTTCTTTTTGCTTAGTTGCTTTTCCAATTAATCCATTGGCCCAAACCATTGCCTTTGCCTGATGCCCAATCATGCGATGTTCAAAATGATCATAAAAGCCTTCAAGCGTATCCACGAGTTTGGTCCAGTCAAACGTTTCTATAATGGAGCGGCTGACAAAATTTTTCTGCTCCTGCTGCAGCAATTGGCGCAACGCTTCTTCACTTAATTCGTTTTCTGCAAACTGAATTACCCGTTCATCAGTAGCAATGGAATTTCTATTTATTTTGGAGTGCAATACCAATCCATCAATGGAAGTCAGCCGGCTCAACGCCACGTATACCTGGCCTGCAGCAAAAGATTCTCCGGCATCAATGATGGCTTTATCAAAGGTAAGTCCCTGGCTTTTGTGAATGGTGATGGCCCAGGCAAGCCGAATAGGATATTGCGTGTACGAACCCAATTCATCTTCATCAATGCTGTCCTTTTCTTTATCGTACTGATAGCGGATGTTTTTCCAGGTTTCTTTTTCTATTTCCAGTTCTCCTTCTTCGCCCGGAAAGATGACTTCAATTTTATCTTTTTCTATTTTTTTAACGGTGCCAATTTTACCATTATAAAATCGCCTCACTTCTCCTTTATCGTTTTTTATAAACATGATCTGAGCGCCTTCCTTTAATTCAATCACCTTTTCTACCGGAAACGATTTTTCATTAAAATCTCCTTTCACAGTTCCTTCAAAAGACAGCGCTTTCCCCGGCAATTTGGCTAACTCAGTTTTGTTTATAGCATCTGCTTTTACATTGTGTGACGTAAGGGTTATAAAGTTTTCCTCCGGCCCGGGTTGGTAGGTTGGGTGGTAATGTTCCTGCAAGGTTTCCAGGTCTTCGGCAGTGCACTCATTGTGGCGGATATTATTAAGTATAGTGATAAAAAATTCATCTGACTGGCGGTAAATTTTCTTCAATTCGATATAAACAGGAGGGGCTTGCTGCAGTACCAGTGAATCAAAAAAGAAAGGACTTTTATAGAACTCTTTTAACAAGCTCCATTCCCTGTTATTAGCTACAGGTGGCAGTTGAAAAAGATCACCGATGTAAAGCAATTGTACTCCTCCAAACGGTACGTTTGGCATCCGTCTGTAGGAGCGCAAAATAGCATCTATCGCATCCAGCATATCAGCCCGTACCATAGATACTTCATCAATGATCAGCAATTCTAATTCACGCAACAGATCTCGCTTAGCGCTGCCAATGCGAATGTTTTTTAATAAAGTTTGCTCTGTATTTACTTCTCCTGTACCATCTGTAAACTGGTGTTGGCGGGTGGGTAAATACACGCCCATTGGCAATTGAAAAAGTGAGTGCACAGTGACGCCTCCGGCATTGATGGCAGCAACTCCTGTAGGTGCTACCACGGCAATTCTTTTAAAGCTGTTCTCTTTGATGTATTTTAAAAAAGTGGTTTTACCTGTACCTGCCTTACCGGTAATAAAAAGGTGCTGCTTTGTTTGGTTTACAAAGCCGGCAGCAAGGCTGAAGAGGTGATTGACTTCGGTAACCGACATGGGGCTAAGATACAGTACAGCGTTGGATGAGAAAGCAAAAGATGGTTTTTATTATTCTTTGCTAAACAGAATATTTAATAGCCGGTTAGGCTGCATGGCCGGTAGGAGAAATTGCTTTTATGAATCCACTTTGATTATAAAAATGTACCAAAAAATATTGGCTTATTGGATAATTCAGTTTGTATTTTATTGTTACATCAAAACCCTTTTTGCCAACCTATTTTAATGGCATTTAAAATAATCAAACGGTTCTTTACAATCGGTGCATTGATAAAGGGATTTGCAGGCGGTGGATCCAAACTGGCTTACAAGCTTTGTGTGGTGCGATCCGCAGCGAGGACATTGTACGGCTTCTTCCGCAAACATCTCTGAGTGGCAAAATTGTTGTTTTGGATTGGGCGGAGCAATGCCGTAGTCTTTCAATTTTTGTCTTCCGTTTTCGGTCATCCAATCAGTGGTCCATGCAGGAGAAAGTGATAGCTGTACGCTAAAATTTTTATATCCTTTTTCTAAAAGTTTTAACCGGATGTCCATGCTTATAACATCCATAGCTGGGCAACCGGAATAAGTGGGAGTGATGACAATATTTATTTTATCCCTAATAGAAACCGAACGTACAATACCCAAATCAACAACCGATAAAACAGGTACTTCCGGGTCTTTCACTTCCTCCAGCAATGCCCAGATTTTTTCTTCTTCAGTTGCTTCTTTTATATCGTGGATTGCCTTGTTCATTGTTTCACTTCTTCTTACCAACTTGCGTTGGGGTAGGCTCTTTGCAGGTATTGCATTTCTGCAAGCAGTGGTCCTAAATTTTCCGAATGAATTCCATCCTTACCTCCACTTTGTGCCCAATTGCTGGATGGTATCTCCAACCCTGCTTCATTAAATACAGCTGCTACTTTTTGCAGCCATTGGTCTTTTAAATCTGCTACTTCCACACCAAAGCCTTTTGTTACTGCATCTGTTTCAAAAGGGGCAGCGGCAAAAAATTCTCCGGTAAAAGGCCAAAGGTTTTCAACTGCATGTATCATTCGGGACTTACTTTCTTCCGTACCATCCCCCAGCCGGATAACCCACTCGCTGCTCCACCGCAAATGATAGGTAATTTCTTTACTGCTTTTTTCTGCAATAGCAGCCAGTTGGGCGTCATTACTTTTTTTCAATACTTCAAACTGACACCACTGAAAGAGACTAAAAAAGAATTGCCGTAAAATAGAAAAACCCCAATCGCCTTTCGGTAGTTCTACCATTAAAAGGTTTAGGTATTGGCGCTCGTCACGCAAAAAGGCAAGGTCATCTTCCGTCAGTTCGCGGTCAAATGTTTTCCAGATATGCGGCATTAAGTAGAGGACTTCCTCTTTTTCTTTTTTATTAAAATTGTTGTACAAAGTGGCGGCGTACTGGTAAAAATTTCTTGATTGCCCGATCAGGTCCAGCGAAATATTTGTGATGGCAATATCCTGCTCCAACACAGGCCCATGACCTGTCCACTCTGCATTTCGCTGACCAAGTATTAAGGTATTGTCGGCCAGGTGAAGTGCGTATTGAAATAGGGAAGTTTCCATTGATTACATTGAATTAAAAATCCTACAGGTTGCTGTTGCAAACCCCTTTTTTTTTACATGTGCTGCAGTTCATCGGGCAAGTCATAAAACGTAGGGTGGCGATATACTTTGTCTTCTGCCGGTTCGTAAAAGCTTTCTGCTTCATCGGGGTTGGAAGCATGAATGAACCGGCTCTCCACTACCCAAATACTTACACCTTCCTGCCGGCGGGTATATACATCTCTTGCGTTTTCTACTGCCATGGGTGCATCTGCGGCATGCAGGCTGCCTACATGTTTGTGATCAAGGCCTTGCTTGCTGCGAATAAAAACTTCCCAGAGCGGCCATTCATTTTTAGACAAAAGTGGTGTTGCAGCCTGGCCATTTTTTGGTGTTTCGTTTCCGCCGCCGCCACCTTTAATGGCGTCGTAATCGCCGTATAAATATTTTTTAAAAAAGTGCATATTAAAATGTTGAATAGAAATACTCTAGATGCAGTGAGTGACACAACAGAAGCTCCATAGTATTACCCAATCCGGTACCAAAAAAATTTTGCAACAAGGGTTAAGCAGCTACCAGATTTTCAGTCATTTCTTTTCTTTTGGCTTCTCTTTTTTTGGCGTGGGCTGTTGCTGCTTCGCGAACCCAGGCTCCCTCTTCCCATGCTTTTTTCCGTGCATCCAATCGTTGTTTATTGCAAGGGCCATTGCCGCCAACCACATTCCAAAACTCCTCCCAATCAATCTTTCCGAAGTCATAATGCTGGCGTTCTTCGTTCCACTTCATATCCGGATCTGGAATGGTAAGGTCTAAAATTTTGGCTTGCTCCGCTATCATATCCACAAAACGCTGGCGCAATTCATCGTTGCTGAATCGTTTGATCTTCCACTTCATACTCGCTTCACTGTTACTGCTTTCCGCATCGTGCGGACCAAACATCATGAGGCTGGGCCACCACCACCGGTTGAGGGCATCTTGTGCCATTCCCTTTTGCTCCGGTGTGCCGCTGCACAATACCAATAGACTTTCAAAGCCCTGACGCTGGTGAAAACTTTCTTCTTTGCATACACGGATCATGGCGCGGCTGTAGGGACCAAAAGAGGCCCTGCAAAGAGGCACCTGATTCATGATGGCGGCACCATCTACCAACCAACCCACAGCTCCCATGTCGGCCCAACTAAGTGTGGGGTAATTGAATATAGACGAATATTTTGCTTTGCCGCTGTGTAGTTGCTCTATCATTTCATCGCGGCTGATACCAAGGGTTTCTGCAGCTGAATAGAGGTACAAACCATGGCCAGCCTCATCTTGCACTTTGGCTATCAATATTTGTTTTCTTTTGAGAGAAGGTGCTCTGCTGATCCAGGCTCCTTCGGGCAGCATGCCTACTATCTCGGAATGAGCATGCTGGCTGATCTGCCTTATCAGGGTTTGCCGGTATTTTTCAGGCATCCAATCTTTGGGTTCAATGCGGATTTCCTGCTCTATTTTTTGGTCAAATATTTCTTGAGGTTTTAAAGACATATAGCTTTTTCGTTAGGTACAAATTTACGTTTTAATGCGCTGCAATGCCGTATAAATGGATATTTAAGGGATTGTTGGCAAAGAGAAAATGTGGTTTTATAACCTTTGTCATTTTACATCAAAATCAACCACCACGGTTTCGGTAAGCGGGTGCGATTGACAGGTTAAGATAAAGCCGCGATCAATTTCATCCTGCTCCAAACCCCAGTTTACATCCATCACTACTTCACCCTGCAGCAGCCTTGCTTTGCAGGTGCAGCATACTCCGCCTTTGCAGGCATAAGGCAAATCGGCCCCTTCTTTTAAAGCAGCATCTAATATGCTTTGGCCACTGTATGGAAGGCGGAATTCGAAAAGAATTCCATCGAGCTTTACGGATACGTTACTTACCGGTCCACTTTCTGCAACTTCAATTTTATCCGTATTGACGCTTGATTTTTGGCCCTGCCCCGGAATGGTGAACAATTCAAAATGAATATTTTCTTTAGGGAAATTCTTCTCCAGCAAAAAATCGCGGACGCTAAAGATCAATTCCTCGGGGCCGCAAACAAACACTTCGTCGGTTGTTTCGAGAGCAATTAATTTGTCAAAATATAAAGCACATTTCTCCCCATTTATTCTGCCGGAGGTTAGCGGCAGGTCGGTTTTTTCGCGGCTAAGAATATGGTACAAACGAAACCGGGTAAGGTATTTATCTTTTAATGCCTCTAGTTCTTCTTTAAAAATAATGCTTGTTTTAGTGCGGTTGCCATACACCAGGGTAAAAGAACTTTGAGGCTCCGTAGCCAGGGTTGTTTTTATAATGGAAAGAAGGGGTGTGATGCCCGAGCCGGCCGCAAAGGCCACATAAGATTTTTTATTTTCTTTTTTAAGTCCTGTATAAAAGGTACCTGTCGGTGGCAATGTTTCCAAAACATCACCTTCTTTCAAAACTTCATTTGCATAAGTGGAAAATAAACCACCGTCCACCTTTTTTACAGCTACTGTTAATTCACCTTCCAATGGGCTACTGCAAATGGAATAGTTTCTCCTTAGCTCGCTCCCATTTATTATTTTTTTTATTGTGAGGTTTTGCCCTTGAATGAATCGAAAAGTATCTTTTAATTCTTCAGGTACAGTAAACGAAATGGAAACACAATCTTCTGTTTCCTGTGTAATCTTTTTAACTAGTAGGGAATGGAAATGAATCATAGCAAGCGCTTGAAATGCCTTCAAAGATAATAGCATCGGTTGCAATTTGCTGCCGTATAAAAGAAAGTTTGGAGGCAGTCTTCTCCTTCTGATTGCAAAAGGAACTATAAAAATGGTGTAGGTTTGCACGCCTTTCTTTTATAGATAGGCAATTGCAACCTATAATCAATTTGGCTGTCATCTTTAATTGTAAATTAAAAATTAATATGTCTTTAGTAGTTGTTGGTTCTATGGCTTTTGATGCTATAGAAACCCCATTTGGAAAAAGTGACCGCATCATAGGTGGAGCTGCCACGTACATTGCCTGGAGTGCTTCTAATTTTACACAACCGATCAAGCAGATTTCGGTGGTTGGTGGCGATTTTCCAAAGGAAGAATTAGCCGCCCTGGAGGCTAGAGGGGTGCAACTGGAAGGAGTGCAAATAAAAGAGGCGGAGAAATCTTTTTTTTGGAGCGGCAAGTACCACATGGATATGAACACGCGTGATACCCTGGATACGCAACTAAACGTGCTGGCCAACTTTGAACCTGAGGTGCCGGAAAGCTATCAGGACTGTACTTTTTTAATGCTTGGAAACCTGGTGCCAGCGGTACAACTTAAGGTGATAGAGCAAATGAAAACGCAGCCCCGATTAGTAGTGTTGGATACGATGAATTTTTGGATGGAAACGGCTATGGACGATCTGCTGAAAGTACTAAAAAGAGTAGATGTGTTGATGGTAAATGATAGTGAAGCCCGGGAGTTAAGCAATGAATATTCGCTGGTGAAAGCAGCAAAAAAAATACTAACGATGGGCCCTAGGTACCTGATCATTAAAAAAGGAGAACATGGTGCCTTGCTTTTTCACGAGGAGAATGTATTTTTTGCACCGGCCCTTCCGCTTGAAGATGTATTTGACCCCACCGGTGC
>JBDSBL010000172.1:0-5344 GCA_039921625.1 Chitinophagaceae bacterium | reverse complement strand
AATATAGCCATCGAGTTCAAGCCGTTTGCATTGGGCGTACGTGTAGAGCACCCCCAGGCGTTGATAGACATGGCCCAATATCATTGCTCGGTGCGTGGAGGTTTTTTACCACCAGCTGCTTACAGTTTGGTGCAGCAGGTTGATGGCAAAGGAGTGTTTTCATTTTGTATGTGCCCTGGAGGCATCATTGCTCCTGCTGCTACTGATATGGGTGAAATAGTTGTAAACGGTTGGTCGCCATCCAAAAGAAATAATCCGTATGCTAACAGTGGCATTGTGGTAAGTGTGGAAGAAAAAGAGGTAGCGGCCTATAAAAAATGGAACGAATTAAGGGGGCTTTATTTTCAACAAAATGTAGAACAAAAAGCTTTTGAAGCAGGCGGTGGAAAATTAGTAGCCCCTGCCCAACGGCTCGTTGATTTTACCAACAGCATTCATTCTTCTTCTTTACCTCAGTGCAGTTATTTGCCCGGCATTACATCCACCGATCTCGGACAAGTGTTACCACCTTTTGTATATCAATCTTTGCAAATTGCATTCAATGCCTTTGGCAAAAAAATGAAAGGATACTTGACCAATGAAGCAGTAGTGGTGGCCACCGAATCACGCACCTCTTCACCCGTGCGCATTCTACGAGATGAAGATACTCTCATGCATCCGCAAATAGAAGGCTTATACCCCTGCGGAGAAGGAGCGGGCTATGCAGGTGGCATTGTAAGTGCAGCTATGGATGGCGAACGGGTGGCGTGTATGATTGCCGCAACAATTTAATCTTCCCCTGTTTTTGTTTGCCTTGAAAGCAACAGTCCCTGCTGAATTAATTCATTTTTCTTATATCGTTTGTATTCTTTTTTAAATGCCTTTTTTTGACTTTTATTGAATGTTACATTTAAATCCGGCTTACCGGCATCTACCCAGGCAGTGTACCAAAAGTCGGAACAAAGAGAAGCTGCACTTACCAATTGCTGGTTGATGGTAGCACCCAATCTTTTTGAATAAGCCTTTGCAAACTCAGTGGAATAACTTTTTACCTCCCTCCCATTTCGTTGCTGTATTCTGTATTTAGTAGCATCAGTAAATTCTTTTGTTGCTTCTATTTCTTCGGTAAACACAGCACCCACCAATAGATGCGCCTGGCGCACTGCTTTCCATATTGCTTCGGCAGGGTGGGCTATATACTGTGCATGATGGTGGTTGTATAAATCGTAATTATTTATTTCAATCTCAGGCACCATTGTTTCCCACAAACTATGCAGTCCTTTTTGCCCTGATAGTTGGCCGTCATAGTTGAGAGAAGTATGCAGCGGCACATGTGCATCGCTAATGTAATGGCCAAGATCGGCGGCATAAAATAAAATGCTGTCTTTATTTCCGGCACGAAATGCCTCTGTTAGTTTTTGCTGCATGGCCACCACCCAATAAGGTACATATCCGTATTTCAGCAACGAGTCTTTTGAATACATGGCAACAGCCTCGTTCCAATTGATCGGCATAGAAACCGCTGCATCCGCACCATACGCCTCCAGGTCTATAAAATGTTTTGAAGCCTCCATTGGATCAGCCGATCTTCTTTCATCCGGTCGTACTGAATTATAAACGAGGTACTTTAATTCTGTATAAAAAAACGGCTTTATTTTTTTAGGCAATTGATATACGGCTAACTGATGAATAGTTCTATGCCCTAAAAAGCCCCAACTGGAAAACAACAAAACAGCGCTAACACAACAAAATAGTAGAAATGCTTTTCTCATTATATAAAATCCTTAATTAGGAGCTAAGATGCACAAAACCTTTTAAGTAGGCCAATTAAGGTGCTCCTTTGCCCGCGGGCCAAATTGCAAATAGACGAAAATCATTTTCCCCAATTACAGTCCACCATAAGCTAGGACCGTTTATACTTTTAAAACAGACAATCCTTTAAGTTGTCGTTATATTTATTTTTTTTTAAACCATTACGTATGCCCCTCTTAGAACTGCAACATCTTAAGAAATATTATGCCACTCAAAAGGCCGTTGATGATATATCATTTTCAATTGAAGAAGGCAGCATCTTTGGTTTGCTTGGCCCAAACGGTGCCGGCAAAACGACTTTGCTGCGCATGATCACCGGCATTTTTTTAGCAGATGAAGGCACTATCTTATTCAACGGACAAAAGTTTGACCCGATGAAAGATGTGAATCAAATTGGCTACATGCCCGAAGAAAGGGGATTGTACAAAAAAATGAAAATTGGGGAGCAGGCTTTATACCTCGCACAGCTGAAAGGCTTAAGCAGGCAAAAAGCAATGGGCCTAATAAAAGAGTGGTTTGTAAAGCTGGAAATGGAAAGTTGGTGGAATAAAAAAGTAGAAGATTTGTCGAAAGGAATGTCGCAAAAACTACAATTTGTAACCACGGTGCTCCATCAACCCAAACTGATTATTTTGGATGAACCCTTTAGTGGCCTTGATCCGGTAAACAGTAATGTAATAAAAGATGAAATTTTTAAAATGGCCAAAGCCGGTGCTACCATTATATTTAGTACGCACCGTATGGAGCAGGTAGAAGAAATCTGCGATCAGATTGTACTGGTAAATAAAGGCAAAAAACTATTGGATGGTTCGGTAAAAAACATAAGGCAGGATTTCAAACAAAATTTATACAGCATTGGTTTTAATACGGCCCCTGCCATAGAAGGCAACCACACTTTTCAAATTGTAAAAGAAGAAGCGGACCAATCCTTTGTTGTAAAAATAAATGATGGATACCGGCCCAATGATGTACTGAATTACTTTTTACAAAGGGAAGCCGATATTATTTCTTTTCATGAAATATTACCCTCGTTAAACGAAATTTTTATTCAACTGGTAGAAGGCACTCCCGCATCCCGCCAATTTCAAAATGTAACTGCTTAAAAAATTATTATGAACAAGACCTGGTTAGTGATACAGCGTGAATACCTAAGCCGTGTACGCAAGAAAACTTTTATTTTAACCACCATACTGACTCCGCTTCTTTTTATTGGCATCATTGGCTTTGTGACTTTTATTACCATTAAAAATATAAGCCACGAAAAAATTGCCGTAATAGATCCAAATGGTTATTTAAAATCAAACCTGGAAAGCAGCAAAACGGTTTCCTATGATTTTAACCCTGGAGTTGATACGTCAAACTTTGCAGCGAAAGGCTATTCGGCTATATTGTTTTCTCCCAATACCGGCATCAACAACAGCACTAATTTTAAATTGGTATCAGAGAAAAGTTTGAGCCGTTTTGCCAATGATCGTATTGAAAAAGACATCAGCCAGGCGTTAGAAAGCAATATGATCAGCCAGGAATTAAAGATAGATCCCAAACGTATAGATTCTATAAAAGAAGAAGCCAATAAAATAACCATTGACGCCAGCAAAAAGGGAGAAAACGGAGCGATAAGTAAAAGTAATTTTGGCTTAGCCAGCGGTATCGGTTATGCCACTGCATTTCTAATTTATATCACCTTATTTATTTATGGCGTAATGGTAATGCGGGGAGTGATGGAAGAAAAAACAAACCGCATTGCAGAAGTAATTATTTCTTCTGTAAAGCCTTTTCAATTGATGCTTGGTAAAATCATTGGCATTGGTGCGGTAGGCCTTACGCAATTTTTGATCTGGATTATTTTGATTGCAGGAATCGGTACGTTACTCGCCTCCATGATACCGCCAGATGTGTTGCAACAAGTGCAGCAAACAGGACAGCAAATGCCCGGTGCTTCTGCGCAAGGGTCAGAAGCCATTAGAAATTTAGCCAACGCACAATTGGAACTTTCCACTGTGAATTGGGGAATGATCATCTTTGGATTTTTATTTTATTTTATTGGTGGTTATTTATTTTATGCTGCACTATTTGCAGCCGTTGGCAGTGCCGTAAATGAAGATGCACAAGATGCTCAAAGCCTTACTTTCCCTATCACCCTGCCTATCATTTTAGGTATTGTGATAATGATCAATTCTATAAATGACCCGGGTAGCTCGTTGGCAACATGGGCCAGCATCATACCTTTTACTTCACCCATTGTTATGATGTCTCGCATACCTTTTGGAGTGCCGGATACGGTACCGTATTGGCAACTAGGTCTTTCTATGTTTTTCCTGGTAATAGGTTTTTTATTTACTACCTGGCTTAGTGCTAAAATCTATCGTACCGGCATCTTGCTTTATGGCAAAAAGCCTTCCTGGAAAGAAATGATCAAGTGGATCAACCGATAAAAAGCAAGACCTTAAAAGAGGGTCACTTATGAATAATTTTCTCTTCAATTTTTTTAAGGTAAAATTGAAAAAAGGAAACAAAAAAAAGATGCCCTGTAGGCATCTTTTTTTTATACAAACTCATTATTAATAGTGATCAAACAGGTTGGATGGATCAGGAGTGAGTGCAAAAGAAGGATACTCATTTAGCGTCCCATTTAATTGGTCCATTTCATCGCTGCGAACCATGACTTTACTTTTGCAAAGAAGAGCAAGCATTAATATTTTAAATTTTTTGCAAACTAATTGGTTGTTTCTTATCCGGCACTCTCCCTTCTTACCACTTAAATATTTAAGTTGTTTCAATTGGATTATGTAAAGCATCGCAAAACTCATCCCACATATTCATTACAATAGTAGCTGCAGGAAGAATTTGTGTAACGAGAGCACTTACCTGCCCAATTTCTAATTCACCTTCTTTTAAATCCCCTTCATACATTCCTTTTTTTGCCCGTGCCCGGCCCAAAAGTTCAACTAGTTCTTCCTTGCTTGCCCCGCGCAGCTCTGCCTCCTGCACTTGTTGAAAAAAATGATTTTTAAGAAGCCTCACCGGGGTTAAATTTTTTAACGAAAGAAGAGTATCTCCTTCAGCTGCATTTACTACTGCTTCTTTAAAAGAGATATGAGAAGATGCTTCTTCCGAAGCTACAAAACGGCTGCCCACCTGCACTCCACTGGCACCTAGCACCATACTGGCCAACATTTGCCTGCCGGTAGCAATACCTCCTGCCGCTATCACAGGAATGGAAACAGCCTCCACTACTGATGGAATTAAAACAAGTGTAGTGGTTTCTTCTCGTCCGTTATGGCCACCTGCTTCAAAGCCTTCGGCTACTACCGCATCACAATGGGCTTCCTCCGCTTTGCGGGCAAATTTGGAACTACTGACCACGTGCACCACCGTGATGCCATTATCCTTTAAATGCTTCGTCCACGTTTTAGGATTTCCAGCGGAGGTAAATACAATCGGAACTTTTTCTTTAATTATAATTTGTATGTGTTTCTCCAGATCAGGATAAAGTAAGGGAACATTGACACCAAATGGCTTTGTAGTAGCTGCTTTACATTTTTGAATATGT
>JBDSBL010000171.1:0-4967 GCA_039921625.1 Chitinophagaceae bacterium | reverse complement strand
ATCCGATTTAATAGAGATTCTAATCGCTCAAAAAGACATAGTAGATCAATACGAAAGAATAACAAAAGATCCGCAATTTAAGATGCGGGTAACGCACCACGACACGAAAATCAGCAATGTGTTGCTGGATGCGGAAGGAAAAGGTCTTTGTGTGATAGACCTTGATACGGTGATGCCCGGCTATTTTATTTCTGATGTGGGAGATATGATGCGCACGTACTTATCTCCTGTGAGTGAGGAGGAGCAAGACTATAGCAAAATTGAAGTTCGTGACTTATTCTATAAAGCCATTGTGCAAGGCTATTATGGAGAAATGAGAGATGAATTAACAGAGAAGGAAAAAGAAAACTTTTTTTATGCAGGTAAATTCATGATCTATATGCAGGCTTTGCGTTTTCTTACAGATCATCTAAACAATGATGTGTATTATGGCGCACGCTACGAGGGACACAACCTGGTGCGGGCTCAAAATCAAACAGTATTATTGCAGCGGTTAATGGAAAAAGAAAAAAGCCTGGCCGGCTTTATATCTTAAGAAGTTTATGGTTACTTATAATCCTTTGCAATTATTCGTTACAAGCAATTACGAATTCTCTCCTTCATCAAACAAACGGGCAAAATGATTTTCTAAATGATTGCGCATCGCGTTGCGAAATAATTCAGGAGATCCATTTTCCAAAATATCTACAAGGCCTTTATGTGACACGAATCTTTTAAGTACCATATTCTTTCCAAGCAATCCGCTGTGGTGTACATAATCAAAAACAGGCAGCAGCATCTTTTGAAATTTCTTCATTGTTTCATTGCCGGTGATCTCATATAATTTTCCATGAAAACTGATCTCGTGTTCAATATTAAATAAGTGATGATCAGTTACGGGAGGCTCTTTACTTACTATTTCTTTCAGTGCTTCAATGTCGTTTTTTGTTACGCGTTGAAAAAGGAAATCGGCCATTCCAATCTCCAACACTAATCTTATTTCAAAAATTTCTTTCAATGTTTCCTGGCCGAGCACATGAGGGTTCATGCTTTTGCTCATAATGCCAAAAAGATCAGGGCTTGTAATTACCGCGCCTTTTTTTCTTTTAGATTCAATTAGACCCATCATCCGCATCCGCAGCAAAGCTTCCCGTATCACGGTGCGACTTACGCCTAATAATTCTGCCAGCTCCATTTCTTTGGGAATGCTATCGCCTACTTTTAATTTACGCTGCTGCAACAGTTCTACTAAACTTGCCTCCACCTGATCTACCAATGAACTGGTATCAACTAACCTTAGATTGTTTTTTAGGGCTCCTAAATTCATATCATGTAATACTTAAAGTAATCTATTAAAGCAATCAATATAAATTAATCATACGAAATTAAGCTTTAAAGTTTTATACATATGTTGATTACCATAATCATACATAAAGTAAAATATTTTTTTGGTGGGAAATTAAAACTCTGTTATTTTTATTATGTATTACATAATACCTAATTTAAAAATTGCTTATGAAATCTGCATCTCTCAAAGCAGGCTTATTTTTCGCCTTCTTTTTGTTCAGCATCTCAGTCTGGTCGCAGGCCAAAAGAATCACCGGCAAAGTACTCTCAGCTGAGGACAATAGTCCTTTGCCTGGGGTGAGCATTACCGTGAAGGGGAAATCTGGAGGAACACAAACTAATACAACAGGTGATTATGCAATTGATGTTGCCACCGGCGATGTATTGGTGTTTAGCTATGCGGGCTATCTATCCCAAGAAGTAAAGACAGGTGCATCATCTACTATCGATCTTTCTTTAAAAGCAAATGCTTCTAAAATGGATGAAGTAGTAGTAGTAGGTTATGGCACCCAAAGCAGGAAGACTTTTACCGGGTCTGTATCTACTGTTAATCCGGCTGCTTTTGCCCATTCTCCTAGTAGCAATGTGGCCACTGCGCTGCAGGGTACGTTACCAGGTCTCAGGGTGCAGCAATCTACAGGGCAGCCCGGCACATCTCCAAGTATATCATTTAGGGGCGGTACTGATTTTAATGGAAACGGTAGTCCACTTTACGTAGTGGATGGTGTGATTCTGCCCACCTTGTACGGATTGGACATGAATGACATTGCCTCTATTGATTTGTTGAAAGATGCAGCCTCCACAGCAATTTATGGTGCAAGGGCAGCTAATGGAGTGATATTGGTAACTACCAAAAAAGGAAAAAGAGGAAAGACTCAAGTAACTTATTCAGTAAGCCATACTAATAATTACATACGTAGAAACTCATCGGAATACCTTAGTGCAGCCGATTATATCCGTATAAACAGGCAAGGCATCCGAGCCAGATATCTTGGAGATTCTTTGGATAAAAATACCAATGCAATGAATACTGACAGAGGCCAGCTTTCTGGTTCCTGGGGATGGGCTACCAGCAGTGGCTTTACTTCTCCTGTCGGCTTATATACTACGCAATTGGTAAGCAATGCAAACAGAAAATATTTAACCAATCCTAATTGGAGTTTATTATTAGATCCTAATCCATTTGTTTTTGGTCAAGTAGATAGCATACTGTACCGCGAAATAGATGTGCAGACACGTGAAAATCTGATATTGCAGCAGAATGCTACAACAGAACACAATCTTAGTTTTTCCGGCGCCAACGAACAAGGCGATTATGCATTAAGCTTGGGTACTATTAATGATCAGGGAATGGTGATTGGTTCCTATCTAAAGAGGTGGAACATGAACTTTAATGGCGGATTAAACGTAGGCAAAAATTTAAGAGTAACATCAAACATTGGAGCTTATACAGTAAATCAGGCGTTGCCTTATAATGATCCGGCAGGTGGTGCGGCCGGTGGTTTAATGCAGCGGTTTATTGGTGTAGCTCCTACAGTACGCTACTACAATGATACTTCAGGTGCTGAACTTCCTGGTCCAAATGATCCAACATTAGGTAATCCAAATTATTGGAGAAACTTAACGATCAATAGCACAAACCAACAAAGGTTTTTGGGTGGACTAAATCTGGAATACACTATCCTTCCATATTTAAAGTTTTTAGCCAGTGGTTCAGGATATTTTTTATATACTACTAACAACTCTTTTAATAAAGCTTACCAACAGGGCAATGGCGGGTCATTTAATACCAACAGGGCAGCTTCTTTTAATAATACAAAAGATATTCAATACACCACTAACGCCTTCCTGCAATTTAATAAAAACATGAACGGGCATTCCGTTACGGCTTTGGCTGGTGGTGAATTTTTTGAATTTAAAAGATATACTTTATCCGGTTTCGGACAAGGTGCGGCAACTGATTTGATACCTTGGTTAACTGCTTCTACAGCACCAAGTGTCATCAATGGTACCATCACTAACCCGGCTGGCGCCTCATCCAACTTTTCGGCCTGGGAGCGCATTGCTTCACTAATCGGGCGGGTGAACTATTCCTATAAGAACAGGTATCTGCTTACCGGTATTGTACGGTATGATGGTTCAAGCCGTTTAAGTTCTGATAACTTTTATGGCCTATTTCCTGGTGTTTCCTTAGGATGGAATGTGCACAACGAAGAATTTTATAGGAACAGCTTTTTGCCTAAATACATTAGCAGCTTTAAGCCAAGGATAAGCTATGGTGTAAATGGCAACCTGACGTCACTTGGTTATTTTTCAACTGCTCAGGTGTATAACAACGCCGGTGTGTACAATGGAAATGGTGGAACTTATGCAGCCAGCTACATTAATCCTGATCTAAGATGGGAGCGGTCTAATACCTTTAACGTTGGTGCAGATTTAGGATTTATCAATAACAGAATAAACGCTTCTTTTGATTACTTTATAAGGAATGTATTTGACAAATTAGCTGGCCAAAGCATATCGGCGCAAACAGGTTTTACCTCTTATACCACCAACTTAGGACAATTGCAAAACCGTGGTGTGGAATTAAGTGTGAATGCAGCGTTGCTATTGCCCAGAACTTCAAATAGTATTGGCTTAAATGTAGGTGGCACGTTGAGTACCGCTAAAACGTTTGCAATTAAGCTGCCATTCAATGGCCTGCCGGGCAATCGTCAAGGCACCTTCCAGGTTTGGGATCCAAATCATCCTGGCCAGTTGATGCAAGTAAATGGATTGATAGAAGGACAACGTTCAGGACTTGATGAAGTATGGGCGCCAAAATGGGCCGGTATTTATACATCGGACGGTGAAATTGCCAAAGACGCCAATGTGTATAATGCATTCTTACCTTATACCAACAAAAAGATAAAACAGTTGGGTGATGCACAATGGTACCAGGTAAATAAAAATGATACGATTGACTCAAGACAATTTGTAAAGGTTGGAAGAACAACTCCGCAAGTGACCGGAAGTTTTTATGCCAATAGTGGCATTAAAGGATTTCATTTATATGCAGGTTTTGATTACGCTTTGGGATTTGTGATTTTAAACAATGAAATTGTTCGGGGTTTAAACCAGGTACAGGGATCACAAAATTCTACAGTGGATGTATTAAAAACGTGGACACCTACAAACACTAATGGAACATTGCCCCGCTACTATTGGGCCAACCAGGGACGGAACTTTGCAACCGATGCATCCGGTAGCAATCCAGCGGCAGATTTGTGGGAAAAAGGTGACTACCTGATGTTACGAGAATTGACATTGAGCTACGACCTTTCTAACAGTCTAATTCAAAATGCATTGCGCGACAAAATAAAAGGGCTTAGCCTTTATATTACCGGTAGCAATCTTAAATATTTTACTCCTTATAGTGGCAACTTCCCTGAAGTGGGTGGTGTAGACAATGGTAAATATCCGTTGCCTCGCCGCTTAACCTTAGGTGCTAGAATAACCCTGTAAAAAACGATTTCTTATTATATAATAATAGAAAAAATGAAACGCTATAAATTATTTTCTCTTCTCATGGTTGGTTCGGCATTAATGCTGCAAACCACGTCCTGCAAAAAGCAGTTGTCTGAAATAAAACCACAAGATGC
>JBDSBL010000170.1:0-20456 GCA_039921625.1 Chitinophagaceae bacterium | reverse complement strand
TTCTAAAAAATAAACAGCTTTATTTGGAAACCTGAAACTTACCTGATTCAGTTAATTTACCAGTCTTGTCTTTAAGCTGATAAATATAAACACCGCGGGTAAAATCTGATAGGTTTAAAGTAAGACGGTCGTTACTTAACGGACCTTCAAACATCTTTTTACCTAAAAAATTAAATACCTGTACTGTATAGCCCTTTTCAAAACTTTTTTGAAACTCGAAAGTCACATAGTTTGTGGCAGGGTTAGGGAAAAATCGCAATACAGGTTCGGTGGAAACGGGTAAACGGGTGCCTTGAGCATGAGCCGCCGGCGATAAAGTTGTAAATAGAATAAAGGATAATATTGGTAAAAGTTTCTTCAACGCAACAAAATTAAAAATATTTTGAGCAATTTATAATATTTATAGAAATAATTGCAAACAATTTGCCGAAAGTTTTTTACCAGGTTCTTTTTACTTTAAATTCTTTGTAAAATTTGTTCAATATCAACAAATGAAGGTTGATCACCGGCATTTTCTAAAACTTCTGCATACTGCACCACTCCTTTTGCATCGATAACAAATGCTGCCCGTTTTGATACGCCTTTCATTCCAAAACCAAATTGCTCATAAAAGGCGTTGTAGTTTTTAGAAACTTCTTTGTTAAAATCACTAAGCAAATCAAAATTAAAATGTTGCTCTTCTTTGTATTTGGCCAAGGTATAAAGTGAGTCTACCGATATTCCAAAAACTTTTGCGTTCAATGCATCATACCGGGAAAGATTATCACGTACGGCGCAAAGTTCTTCCGTACACACAGAGGTGAAGGCTAAAGGAAAAAATAATAATAAAACATTTTTTCCTTTTTGTTCCGAAAGCGTGACTTCCTTTTTACTACTATTAAACAAAGAAAAATCAGGAGCTTGTTGACCTACTTCAATATTCATTTTCAACTTTTTTTTATTCAACAAACACCTCACTTCAAAGGTTTTAAAATTTGATGGAAAAGAGAAAAAGGTTATTTTTTAATTTAACTAAAGCAAAGTGGCCGCCTTTACCTTTGCTGAAAAATAGTTAGTTGTTAGATCAAGCCAATTAGAATATATTATTAAACTGATTGGGCACACCTGCACTAATTTATTGTTTTAAAATAGTGCAACAAACAACAATAATCTTTGTTAATCACTCAGCATTAAACGTTCAATTATGGATAATCAAAATTCAAACGGAAACGGTCATACAGACAACGGTGGCGATCAGCAAAATTTTTTAACCACACGGCAGGGACATCCGGTTACTGACAATCAAAACACCCGAACAGTGGGCAGCCGTGGCCCGGGCACATTAGAAAATTATCAGTTTATTGAGAAAATAACACACTTTGACCGGGAGCGTATTCCGGAAAGAGTAGTGCACGCTAGAGGCGCTGGCGCTCATGGTTATTTTGAAGCGTATGGCACAGTAGGCAATGAGTCAATATCAAAATACACCAGAGCAAAGTTGTTTCAACAAAAAGGAAAACAGACACCACTTTTTGTTCGCTTTTCTACAGTGGGTCATGGCAATCATTCGCCGGAAACATTGAGAGACCCTCGCGGATTTGCTGTAAAATTTTATACGGAAGATGGCAATTGGGACCTGGTAGGTAACAACCTAAAAATATTTTTTATTAGAGATGCTATAAAGTTTCCAGATCTTATTCACTCACAAAAACCTGACCCGGTAACTAATATTCAAAGCGGTGAGCGCATATTTGATTTTATCTCCAATACACCTGAATCATTGCACATGGTTACTTTTCTCTTTTCACCTTGGGGCATACCGGCTAACTACCGGCAAATGCAAGGCTCTGGGGTAAACACTTACAAATGGGTGAATGAAGAAGGTAACGCAGTATTGGTAAAATATCATTGGGAACCAAAGCAAGGAATAAAAAATTTAACCCAGGCGCAGGCAATGGAAATTCAGGGAAAAAATTTCAATCATGCCACTCAGGATTTGTACCAAGCTATTGAACGTGGAGATTTTCCTGAATGGGAATTGCTGGTGCAGATCATGAGTGATGATGAGCATGCAGAGTTGGATTTTGATCCGTTGGACGATACTAAAATCTGGCCTCCGGAGTTGTTTCCATGGATGGCTATAGGTAAGATGATCTTAAATAAAAATCCGGAAAACTATTTTGCAGAGGTAGAGCAAGCGGCATTTGGCACTGGTGTGTTGGTAGATGGATTGGATTTTTCTGATGATAAAATGTTGCAGGGACGTACTCTTTCTTATTCGGATACACAACGGTATCGTGTAGGACCAAATTATCTTCAATTACCTATTAATGCTCCAAAGTGCCAGGTGTTTACCAATCAGCGAGATGGGCAAATGACCTACAAAGTGGACTTTGCTCCGGGTCAAAATAAACACATTAATTATGAGCCTTCTTCATTAAACGGTATTAAAGAAAATCCGAATAAAATGAAGTCGTATACTCCGCATTATGATGGAAACCTGGTACGCCAAAAAATTGAACGTACTAATGATTACAAGCAAGCAGGGGAGCGGTACCGGTCTTTTGAAGATTGGGAAAGGGAAGACCTCATTACTAATCTTGTAAATACCTTAGCTCCGGCAGCAAAAGTAATTCAGGATAAAATGGTGGAGCATTTTAGCCAATGCGATGAAGATTATGGACGTCGGGTTAAGGAAGGTTTGGAAAAAGCAAAAATGGATATGCATAGCGATGGCCCAAGTGGAGCGTATCAAACTGAAGAAGGAGTGAAGCAGGCACAGGATGAAAGTAGAGAAGCAAAGCCTTATTAATAATATTTAAAAATTTCTATAAAGAAAAAGCCACTTATTAAAGTGGCTTTTTTATTTTCTGCACTTATTTTATTAAAACCGCGGACACAATACTGCGTTTACAGAAGAATTGTCTCTATCCAGAAACCCAATATAAGAAACACCTATTTCAAAACCACCGCGGCCGAAGCTTGATGTTTTTAACTTTGAAATATTTACATCATAGCTTAATGAAAAAGCAAATGGGGCATAATCCAATTTAATAACCGGTATCAAGGCATCATTCCACCGTAAAAAAGCACCGCCGTGCAAGGTGTACAAGGGATTATCTAATTCAGGACCTAGCTTAATACCGTATAAAGCTCCGGCTACTACTTCCTGAAAATTTCCCTGCTTTGAATAATCCGCCTGCAGTGTTAAATAACTTGCTGGAGTTACTGCAAAACGCAGTCCGCCGGAAGCTACCCACTTTGGATCTAAACCAAAGGATGCGGATCTGTAAAATGAATTTTTTGGTTTGTTGAAATGATGGTAAGCCAGCCCCAAATACATGTTATTTTCCGGGTCGTCATTTAGCTGCGCATTGTAACTCATACCAACTGACCCATCAAAATAGGTGTAACCATTTGACGTAAAATTTTCACCATCACCCATTCCATCATATTGGCTGTTGGTGGTCATTTTAGTACGGTCCAATTTTCGTTGAACAGCGCCACCCATAAAGCCTAGCGATAAATAACGGTTTCGGTCTGTACTTAATGATTTATGAAAATTTAATGCGGGTAGTACATGAGTTGATTTCCAGGCTACGGTGCCGGCCTGATCATAAAGCATTTGAAGGCCAAGCGTTAAAAAATCATTGCTTTTACCCACAGGCATTTTATATTCTCCATTGAGAGATCCTGTTTTGTAAGCATTGGTGACAGTATTCCATTGATCGCGATACACGGCCTGCACCCGTATATCTCCTTTGTAAATGCCAGCGAGTGATGGATTGCGCAATAAAGGCGTTTCAAAAAATTGGGAGAAATGAATATCCTGTGCCTGCATGGTAACTGCTGACAGAATAATGAGGCACAAGAAAAGTAGTTTATTATAAAAGTGTTGGTAAGATTTCATTGGTTTATTGAATTAGGGCAATGTTTCCATCAAAGCGGATGATCTGACTGTTTTCACAAAATACTTCTACCTGGTACACATACACATCGGCTTGGGGTTTTGCCCCTTTGTACCGCCCATCCCAACCCACAGATGGATCATTGACAGAAAAATCTCTTTTTTCAAATACTATTTCCCCCCAGCGGTTAAAGATGCGCAGCGATTTTACTCGCTCCAAACCTTTACCACGCACATAAAAAACATCGTTGCTGCCATCGGCATTTGGAGAAAAAGTATTTGGGATAAATATGTTTGCGTTTTTGCAAATCACTATTATCTGCACCTCTCCCTTGTTTTTACAACCATTGCTATCTACAAAATTTACATAGTATTTAGTATCAAATTTGGTAGTGACCTCAGGTTCCGGACAGTCTGTGCAACTGAGACCGGTGGCGGGTGTCCAGGTATAATTAATAACGTTTGATGTGTAGGTAGCTGGAATAGTAACCGGGTAGCCTGCTTGCTTAGTGATAATTGCGGGAAGAGTAACGGTTGGTAATGGGTTCACTAAAATACTTTTTATTACCGTATCGGCGCAGCCACTTGTATTTGTAGCAATGGCAGACACCAGAAAATTGCCGGCTGTTCCATAGCGCTGTTGCGCAGGTATTTGCACAGAAGCCTTGTTGCCATTTGGAAATTGCCATGCCCAGCGGACTATGGACGAATCGGGGCGCTCAAATACACCTGAGTGCCTTATAAATTCATTGATGCAAATAACCGAATCACCGGAAATTGAAATCAGTGGGCTCTCTACAATCTTTACCGGCACTTTTAATTGCATGGTACTGGAGCAGCCGGATACTGTTTTTACAGTCAATGATACCGGGTATATACCTGGCGAAGTATAGCGATGAGTAGGTGGAGTTTGGCTATTGTTAATGGTGCCATCCCCAAAATCCCAATTATAACTGGCAATAGGTTCGTTGAATACAGTGGAGTCCATTGCTTTTACATAACCGCTATCACAAAAGAAAAATTTATCAATATTAAATTTGGTTTTGACGCCATGTATTTTAATGGGTTCAATTCCTGCAATAGGAATCACGCATCCGGAACTTTCCGTTAAGATGATCTTTGGGGTAAACGTTCCAAAATCAGTATAAACGTGGGTAGCTTCATTTACAGCAGTATCTAAAATATTTCCATCTCCAAAATCCCAAAAGAAATTAGCAGATGAAAGCTTTCCAAACGCACTTAAATTGACTGTTCCCGGAATGCAAGCAGAAAGAGGATTATACATTAAAGCAGCATCTTGTTTGTTGTATAGTGTTATGTTTTTATAAGTGGAATCTGCGCAATTCCTATCCGGGCTCAATACTTTTAATTTCACATTATAGGTAGCTGGGTTTGTAAGAACAATTTTTGGATCTACTTCTTTTGACGTGCCATAATTTGAAAATGTCCAGTCTAAATCGCCAACAAACTTGGATTTATTAGTGAACTGCACTTCAAAAGGCGGACAAAAACTAATAGAATCATTGACATCAAAAGCGGCTACCGGCTTTGAAATCTGTATCGCCTTTGGCTTTTGAATAGAATCTTTACAATCAAAAGCATCTTTTACCATCAGCTTTAAATCATAAAGACCAGTGTCTTTATAAAGATATTGACCGGAGGCATCTGTTACGGGTGGCGCTCCATCGCCAAAATTCCAAACACTGGTAGTATAATTGCCTAAAGATTTATTGATAAAATTAATAGGTGAACCCAGGCAAGCTTTAGGAGTAAATTCAAAATCAGCTGTTAGCACAGATATTTTTACCTTGTTTTCATAAGAGATACTATCCACACAACCTAGTGAATTTCTAACTATTAATTTTGGAGTGAAGGTTCCTTTCTTAGTATATGCATGCTTTATGGTACCGGCAGTGGTATCAACTAATGGGGTTCTATCTCCAAAGTTCCATTTCCAACTCACAATATTGCTGGTGCCGTCCGTTTTAGAAGAGTCAATAAAAGTAGCTGTTAGGCCTAGGCATCCTTGTGCATTTATTTCAGAAAAACCAGCTTTAAGACCACCAATAAAAATTGGTTTTGCAGTGGAATAAGTACATCCAAACTTATCTGTGGTGGTTACTTTTACCATTACATTACCAGGATTATAAAAGTTATAACCTATTTCGTTTGTGTTAGTAATGTGGTATGTGTTTCCTTCAATCTCCCATTTATAATCTACAATATCCTGTTGGTTTTTAGCGGATACTCTTATACCGGAATAAATCGGTTGGCAATCACCTGATTTGTTGTAGGTAATAAAATCAGGAGTATTATCATTGATCACTACATTTTTTTTCAATGTATGGGTACATGTTCCATTTGATGTGGTTAAAGAAACCGAATAGGTGCCCGTACCGGGGAAGTTATATGGTGGTGGATTTTGCAAATTCGATTTTGACCCATCCGGAAACACCCATTCCCAAGTCCGTTTTCCTACTGATTCTGCATCAAAAATAGATTCATCTTTAAATCCATAGGTCAATGGTTTGTTGCAATCCGGGATCAATGAAAAACGAGAAACGGGGGGTAGTTTATGTACATATTTAGGTATGGAAGAAACACTATCCTTACAACCATTATTGTCCATTATCAACTTTACTTGAAACCATCCTGTATCACTGTAATTATAGGATGGATTGGTGAGCATTGACGTGCCGCCATCTCCAAATTCCCAAGTGAAGATTACATTAGGAGAAATGGGTTGCGATTGGTTCGTAAAATTGACACTGAGATCAGCGCAAATCATAAGCGGGTCCGCAGTAAATGCTGGCTTTGGTTTATCACCTACTTTCACTGCATTAGGTAGTGTGTAGTTTACGGTGCATCCTTCAGATGTAACAAGGGAAACAGATACGGAGTAGGTACCAATTTTATCATAAGTGTGTGTTGGATTTTGGCTGGTAGATGTAGTACCATCGCCAAAATCCCATTTATAAGAAGATATAGCACTTATGGCTTCTACCAGTACTTGTGGTTGTATGGAATAAGGTACACAACCCCCTGCTGGCAAGTTTGTAAAGCTTACATTGGGTTGTTTTATTTTAATATATTTTGACTTAGTTATGGTATCGCTACAGCCTGTATTATTAAAAGCAATCAACTTTACATTATATTCTCCGGGCGAAGTGTAGGTGTGTGAAGGATTGGTAGCCGCACTTGACGAACCATCTCCAAAATCCCACTTAAATGCAATTCCATTTTGCGAGGTATTAGAAAAACTAACAGTTAGTGGAGATTTGCAGGATGAAGTAATGGGAGCACTGAAATCTGGCTTTGGCATATTGGCTATTACCAAAGTTTTTGTAATGTCTGATGTACAAGAAAGAAAAGTATTGGTGAGTTTGATTGTATAGGTACCTGTTGTAGAAAAAGTTTTAGTAGCATCAATCCCATTAATTGTAGTACCATCCGAAAAGGTCCAAACCGAACTTTCAGGTTCCGGATCAGTAGAGTTGAATAAAAACAATGGTTTATTGACGCAGATGGTATCGGGAATAATAAAGTCTGTTTTAGTTTTTGGAATAATCACCGCCTTCTCATTCCTCAGCGTATCTGAACAGCCAAGATTAGAAGTAGCAATTAGCGTAACCGGGAAAGTGCCATCGCTTTTGTATGCGTTGGTAGGGTTTTGTAATGTAGACGTATTCCCATCACCAAAATCCCAATTATAAGTTATCGTACCTGGGCCGCTAGTCGTGTTATTAAAGGTAATGTTATAAGGTACATTACAGACCGTGGGTTGCGTATTGTTAAACCCAATACTGACACCAGGAGTTATGCTAATGTGGTTAATCTTCGTAATGGTTTTGCTACATCCTTTATCATTTGTCACTTTAAAGTAAACAGTAAAATCACCTGCGCTCCGGTACGTTGCTTTTGCATTTTGCGACGTGGCCTGTGTGCCATTACCAAAATCCCATTGCCAGCTTACATTGCTGTAGCCACTGACTGGTTTTGACTTATCACTAAATTGAACAAATACGGGAAAACAACCTGATTGTTTATCCGAAAGAAACTCCGGATTTGGGCTTTCATAAACTGTGATGGATCCGGTTTTTGTGCTGCTGTTGCCGCTACTATTGGTAACCGTCAACTGAATAGGGTAAACACCCGGAGTAAAATAAGAAGCGGTAGGGTTTTGCTTGGTGGAGGTTGATCCATTTCCCAAGTCCCATTGCCAGGAAGAAGGATTTCCTGATGACGCATCCTGAAATTTTACAATTAACGGAGAACAGCCGGAAGATCCGTTTGTTGAAAAATTAGCATTCAAGGATTGTCCATAAGCAACAGATCCAAGAAAGGAAAATAATAATAAAAAAATAGTTAGTCTATATCTCAAAATAGTGCAGTCTTTCTAGTTTTTAAAAGGTAAGGTAAAACGCAATTTTGTGAAAAAAATTATTCCTTACCACCATTCTTTACCCGAATAAATAGATTAAACGAAGTTTTCGTCTCTCAATTCCGGATAATTATTTTTTTAATTTTAAGATTCTTAGTTCTCCTCCCACCGTTTGGTTGGCATCTACTGAGGTAAGGGTCGTATTAGTGATGGTCCACGTTCCGTTTAATAGACTTAGGGTTTGATTGGCATTTATAAAATTTGAGGTAATGGTTCGGGCGTTAGCATCGGCATCCCAGGTACCCGATTTTTCAATAACTGCATTTTTAAGTGCATCTACCGTGCGGTTTTTTTGAAATTGAAATTTATACGGATCAAATTCAGAGGTAAGATCCATACTTCCTTTTGTATAATTTACTACACTCCATTGGCCGCTCACCATTATTTGCACTACCAGGTCTTCAGCTGTTTTTTGCTGCACCTCCTTTACACTGCAGGAGGTAAGTAGGATAATAGATAATAAAAAAAAGAAAAAATTTTTCATATTCTCATAGGTTAAACGTCACAAATTATAAATTGCTTTGTACTTCTCCAATAGGTACGCTGTAAAGATAGAAATATGGAGTGGCTCCCCGGTAGCTGCCTTGCATAGATCTTCACTATTATAAAAGCGTCCTTTTCCATGAATGTTGGTGCGCAACCATTCCAGTAGCGGCAGGTTATTCCCTGAAGCAATACCGGATGCTACAGAAGGTAGATCCAATTTTGCAGCATTAAAAAATTGAGCTGCATAAAAACTCCCAAGGCTATAAGTGGGGAAATATCCAAAGCTGCCGTGGCTCCAATGTACATCCTGGAGACATCCATTCTTATCATCGGGTACTGTAAGGTGCATCCATTTCTGGTATTGCTCATTCCAGAAGTGAGGGATATCAGCTGTACCTATACTTCCATCAATCAGCATTTTTTCCAATTCATACCTAATGAACACATGGAAATGGTAAGTTATCTCATCTGCCTCCGTGCGAATAAGTGATGGCGTTACCTTATTGATCCCTTTGTAAAAATGCTCGAGGTCCACATCTTTAAATTGGTCCGGAAAAAAGGTCTTTAATTGAGGCAGCTTATTCTTCCAATAGCTTTTACTTCGTCCTACATTATTTTCCCACAACCTTGATTGCGACTCATGAATGCTGTAAGAACAGGCTTCGCCCAATGGCAGTCCATACTGATTTTCTGGCAGCCCCTGTTCGTACAAAGCATGGCCAACTTCATGAATGCAACTCCAGGTCATATTGCCAAAATCATTTTCATCAATCCTTGTAGTTATCCGCACATCGTGACAATTAAAACTCACACTAAAAGGATGGGTACTAAGGTCTTGCCGCCCACTTTCCATATTAAAATGTAAATCTTGTAAAAGGTGAAGCCCCCACATCCATTGTTGTTGTTTAGGAAAATGTTGTTTTAGAAAAGAGTCGTCTACCTGGGGTTTTGATTCAATCCGATTGAGCAAATTTTTTAAGGTGGGAAGTACTTCTTTAAACGTTTTATCTATTAAGGATACGGAAGATCCTTTCTCATGTTCATTTAATAATGCATCGTAAGGGTGTTGTTGGAAACCTAATAAATGGGTTTCTTCTTTTTTCAACTCTATCAAAGCTTTTAGGTCTTTTTCATACACGGAAAAGGAATTCTTTTCTCGGGCCTCTATCCACGCATAATAAGTTTTATTGACCTGTGCAGAAAGTTTGCGAACAAATTGGGAACTGTATTTTTTACTCTTTTCATAATCTTCCCAAGACAAGGCTACGTTTCTCTTTTCTTCAAGAGTCAGATCATTTTTGGTTAATAATTCCTGCAAGAGTTTGCCGGTACTTTCTTCACTGAAAAGTTGATGAGCAATTTCAGAAAGTGTACTTATTTGCTGGCCCCTTAGTGCATTTCCTTTTACTGGTAAGTACGTTTCCTGATCCCATTGCAACACATTGTTTGCATTTCGCACATCAGCTATCCGCTGCATTTTTTGTACATAGCGTTCGTACAATTCTTGTGATTCCGGCATAGGGCCGCAAAGCTATAAAAATAAACTTCTGTGCAGGTTGGTAAACATATTAATTGGGTTGCTATTATTTGGGATATCCAGGTTGGCTTTTTACTTCCTTTATCTGGCGATTGTAATAATCTGTATTGGAAGAAATATTGGATATTATTTGGCGAATGCTTACCGCACCTAATGGAGTTTGAGCAAAGTGGTGTGCCGGATCATCAGTTGTTGTTTTTACATACTTGATCACGTTAGCTCTATTTGTTACAAATTGCAATTCTACTTTTTCTGCATTCATTGTTTTCATTAGTCTGCAGAGGCGTTCATTAAGTACTTCCTGATCTTTGTCGCCCAATAATGGAAGTGCACTATTTTGGCTCTTTCCAAAATGGTTTTCTTCGTTGGTGTTTTTTAAAGCAGTGTCAGCCATCAACCATAAGTTTTGTTCTGCTATGGCCTGGCGCTGCATCCAATGCAAAATGGACAATTTGCCTGTAGCCTTGAAAGTTAATTGATTGGGGGTTAGTCCTTTTATATTTTGTAAATACTGTGCCTTACTTTCTTTTAACTGTGTCACCAGGTCCTTTCTATCCCGACCACTTAGTGTGGCCCGTGGCACCTGACTGGCAAGCCCGGTAAGCACAAGCAGAATAAGAAGAAGGTACCCTTTCGTTCGTTTTACCATTTTTATGTTTGAAAGTGGCTTGGTGGAAGTGCCGTTGTTCTTAGGGTGAAGATGTATTAAAGTTACTCCAATTCTATTTCAATTTAGTAACCTGCATTTCCTACAGGAAATCAAAATTTTGCCAAACGGAAATAACCTGCAAGAAAAATTACTTTAGCTTAATTGTAGAATAATTATAAAAAATAGAAAGCTTTTTAAAAACCAATAATTATAACCCAATATCCTTAATGGTTATAAATTGTAAATTTCTCTTGTCGGCTTCTACAGCCAATTTTCTTAAACGATCGGCAGTTACCTGAAATTTATAATTAGGTGTATTTATTTTGTGAGCCACCAATACGAGGCAATCATGATACACTTGTGCCTGGCTTAATAAATTAAATAAAACATCATCACCTAAACGCGAACATTCATCAATATCTGCTCCATAGTATAACTGGCGCTCTCCTGATTTTTTTACTAAACTTTTAGAATAGTTCTGCTTATTACTTACTGCGCGAATGGATTTAAAATAACGCTTCAATCCAACATCCAAGGTTTGATTGTGCCGGCCATACGGATAAGCAAAATTGGTAATTTCAAATCCATCTTGCCGCATGAGCGTGAGGCCTGTATCTATTTCCTGCTCTAAAGTTTTTACAATACCATTTTTCTCCACCATGGTCACCATATTAGGGTGGCTGGTGGTATGATAGGCAATCTCATGCCCATGGTGGGCTATAGTATGCAGTTTGTTTTTTTGAATTTTGGTTAGATCCTGATAGCCTGAAATGTAAAACGTTGCTTTTATATTCAACGAATCAAGCAGGGGCATATATTTAAACCAATTGTCAATAGAATTATCATCAAAAGTCAAGGCTATCTGCCCTTCTACCAATTCTCCTTTCAAACTATCCTTTCGGCACCCTGTGAATAAGGCAAAGAGCATTACCGGAAATAATAAGAACTGAAAAGCAAGCTTTAAACTTTGCATGAATATAACAGGTTAAGTAAAAAAGGTTGGAATTTCAGATGCGGTCTTGGAAGATTAAGCAAAGTAAAAAAATGGAATCACTTACTTTGGCTATATAAAATCAAATATAATTGAATATTGACCGGATAACAAAAACCATTGAATCCTTTGCTCCACTGGACCTTCAGGAAGCTTACGATAATGCGGGGCTCATTTGCGGAAACTCTGAATGGGGGTGTACTGGAGTGCTGTGCAGTTTAGACGTAACCTTAGATGTGGTGCAAGAAGCAGTAGCCAAAAATTGTAATCTTATAGTAGCACATCACCCGATATTGTTTACAGGTTTAAAAAATTTAACCGGGAATAATCATGTAGATCAGGTGATCATAGCCGCCATAAAAGCGGACATAGCCCTGTATGCGGCGCACACCAATCTGGATAATGTTTTAATGGGGGTAAATGGAAAAATTGCCCAAAAATTAAATTTAGAAAATACCACTATTTTATTACCGCGATCAGGGGTTTTGCGACGGCTGACCACTTTTGCACCAATAGATAAGGCAGAACTTGTTCGGCAGGCACTTTTTTCTGCAGGCGCTGGGCATGTTGGTGGTTATTCAGAATGCAGTTTCAACAGTGACGGTACCGGCACTTTTAAAGCTGCTCCCGGTGCCCATCCTTATGTAGGTGAAATAGGCCAGCAGCACCACGAAAAAGAAACGAAGATTGAAATTATTTTCCCGGCTTACCTGGAACAATCCATAATGAAAGCCTTACTAGAAAACCATCCGTATGAAGAAGTAGCCTACGATATAATTAAGATGGAAAATAAACACTACGGTATAGGCTCAGGCGTAATTGGTAATTTACCTAAAGCCTTACCGGAGAAAGATTTTTTACAATTAGTAAAAGAAGTTTTTAAAATCCAGGTGATAAAACATACGGCGTTGGTAAATAAACCCATCCAAAAAGTAGCGGTTTGTGGTGGGGCGGGTTCTTTTCTTATTCCCACTGCTGCCCGCAGAGGTGCTGATATTTTTATAACCTCAGATATCAAATACCACGAATTTTTTGGTGCAGAAGGAAAAATGGTGATAGCGGATATTGGCCATTATGAAAGCGAGCAATATACAGTGGAGCTATTGCATGACCTTTTGGTGGAAAAATTTCCTACCTTTGCCGTCCTAAAAACAGAGCATAATACCAACCCGGTGCAGTATTTTGTGTAGATGATAAAAGGAAAAAATTTTAAATCCTGCTGTATTGTTTTTAGGTGCTTCGCCCAAAACTTAAATAGATATCTAAAAATCGCAAATAGAAAATACTAATGGCAAACGTAAAAGAATATTCAGTAGAAGAAAAACTAACCTCACTTGTAAACCTGCAAAAAGTAGATAGTAAGCTAGATGAAATTCGCATTTTAAAAGGAGAGCTTCCTATGGAAGTAGCCGACCTTGAAGATGAAATTCATGGATTACATGCCCGCCAAATGCGCATCGAAGAAGAAATAAATGGCATTACTGATTTTATAGCTCAAAAAAAAGAGGCCATTAAAGAATCAGAAGCTTTAGTAAAAAAATACGAAAAGCAAAGTGAAAACGTAAAGAATAATCGTGAGTTTGAGGCCATCAATAAAGAAATTGAAATGCAGCAGCTTGAGGTAAAGCTTTGCGAAAAGCACATTAAAGATGCGAATGAAGAAATTTCTGAAAAGGCAGTAGCTCTGGAAAAAGCAAAAAAAGCATTAGGGGCAAAAGAAGGAGTGCTTGGTGCAAAAAAAGGCGAGTTAGAAAAAATAATTGTGTCTACTGAAAAAGAAGAAAAGCAGTTCAACAAATCTTCTGATGATGCCCGCAAGCACGTAGATGAGCGGTTATTGGCTTCTTACGAAAAAATTCGCAAAAATTTTCGCAACGGTTTGGCGGTAGTGCCGGTGGAAAGAGATGCATGCGGTGGCTGTTTCTATTCTATACCTCCACAAAAGCAAAGTGAAATAAAACAGCGCAAAAAAGTGATTGTATGTGAAAATTGCGGCCGGATTTTAGTTGATGCTGAATTGGTTGATGCGGTAGAAATAAAATAAGATCATTCAAATAAATTTTAAAAACCTCTGATTTTCAGAGGTTTTTTGTTTTACAAAATGATTAGTGGATTGGCAAGTAGGAATGTCATAATTAGTAAAGACCTATCTAATCAAGCACCCTACATTTTCAGCAATCATTCTTGCTAAAATTTTTGGTTTTTTTGATGATCGTGCCACGGGAATTGCGTTATTTTGTTGTCCTATTATGCTGCATAAATTAAGGATAAAAAACTATGCGATCATTACAGAACTTGAAGTAGATTTTTGTACCAACCTTAATATAATAACGGGAGAAACCGGAGCCGGCAAATCCATTATTGTAGGGGCTTTGGGACTTATATTAGGCCAACGTGCTGATGGCAATGTGCTACAAAACCGCGAGAAAAAATGTGTAGTTGAAGGCATTTTCAAAAACAGAGATCCGGATACATCAATTGACCGCTTTTTACAAGAATGCGATTTGGATGTAGAAGAAGATCTAGTAGTGCGGAGGGAGATTGCTCCTAATGGGAAATCAAGAGCCTTTGTAAATGATACTCCTGTAAACTTAAATCAGTTAAACCAGTTGAGTAAATTACTGGTAGATCTGCATCAGCAATTTGATACTCTTGAATTGGGTGAGGTTGATTTTCAGCGGGAAGTATTGGATGCACTGGCGGCCAATTTCCCCTCCTTAAAAAGTTACCGCCAACTCTTTGGCAGCGCCCAATCCTTAAAAAGAAAGTTGGATGAATTGACCGCACAAAAAGAAATTTTTACCAAAGAATTTGATTACCATCAATTTCAATACAATGAGTTGGAGGAAGCATCTTTCAAAGAAAATGAGTTGGAAGACATTGACCAGGAGTTGAAAATGCTAACGAATGCAGAAGGCATCAAAGCAGCGCTGGCAAAGGCTTATTTTGAATTGGAAGAAAGTGAAACACCGGTGGTGCGCCAATTAAAATTAGTTACCAATAGCCTGCAGCCCTACAGTGACTTACACCCAAATCTTCCGTCCCTTATTCAACGATTGCAATCAATACAAATAGAAGCGCAGGACCTGGCGGAAGAAACAGAAAGGATAGCAGCGCACATATCCTCTGATGCAGCTACGCTGGAAGAATTGAATGAGCGACTTTCTTTGGGTTATCGGTTACTTAAAAAACATGGAGTAAAAACAACTGCTGATTTACTGGAAATTAAAAGTAACCTGCATCAAAAGTTGCAGGCCGTTTTGAATATTGATGAATCTATTGAAATTGCTGAAAACCAATACCAGCAATTACTTGCCGAGGCGCAGGAAAAAGCAGCAAAAATTTCTGCCGCACGTAAAAATGAAATAAAACCTCTGGAATCACAAGTCAATAAAATGCTGGTGCAAGTGGGCATGCCCAATGCACGTTTGAAAGTAGAGCTGAAAAACATGCCATTAACGGCCACCGGTATTGATGCCATTGATTTTTTATTTGACGCCAATAAAAGCAACCATTTTCAACCTTTGCGCAAAGTAGCATCAGGTGGAGAGCTCAGCCGGTTAATGCTTTGCATAAAATCTCTGGTGGCTACTTCCATGAATTTGCCAACCCTGATTTTTGACGAAATAGACACCGGGATATCTGGCGAAGCAGCCAAGCAGGTTGGTGTTATAATGAAGGAACTGGCTACTGCCCGGCAGGTAATTTCCATCACACACCAACCACAGATAGCGGGTAAGGCAGATGCACACTACCTCGTGTATAAGGCTATTGTCAATAATTCTGTAACCACAGGAGTAAAAAAACTTTCTACCGAAGAGCGGATTGTGGCCATTGCTAAAATGCTCAGTGGAGAAAAACCAACTGCCGCCGCTTTGGAAAATGCCCGCGAGATGGTGATGAATTAATGGTTTTTTTTACGAGTTTTTATTCAAGAAAATTAGTGAGAAGTGGTTGTTTTGAAATCCTCATCGCTCTCAACACAATAAACTTTATTTTTACTTTTATCAAATAAGAAGAAACAATCCATGCTATCTTATGGATGGCAGGTGAAAGTGAAATTATTTTACAAAAATTCTATTATGGCCAATAATTTATTAGAAGGAAAAAAGGGAATTATTTTCGGTGCACTGGATGAAAAATCTATTGCCTGGAAAACGGCATTAAAATGCTACGAACAAGGAGCCCAGTTAGTATTGACCAATGCTCCTGTAGCCTTGCGCATGGGAGAAATAAACAAACTGGCAGAAGCAGTTAATGCTCCCGTTATTGGCGCTGATGTGACGAATATGGAGGACTTAAAAAAGTTGTTTGAAGAAGCACAAAAACATTTTGGAGGAAAGATCGATTTCGTATTGCATTCAATAGGAATGAGCCTGAATGTGCGGAAAGGAAAACATTATACCGAAATGAATTATGAGTGGAATCAAAAAACGTTGGACATATCGGCAATGAGCCTTCACCGCGTATTGCGCACTGCCTGGGATATGGATGCGCTGAATGATTGGAGCAGCGTAATAGCTCTTACCTACATAGCTGCCCAAAGAGTTTTTCCTGATTACAACGAAATGGCCGATGCAAAGGCGTTATTGGAAAGTGTTACCCGCAGTTTTGGTTATTATTATGGCGTTAAAAAGAAGGTGCGTATCAATACCATTTCACAATCACCTACCCGCACTACCGCCGGCAGTGGAGTCAAAGGTTTTGATGCATTTGTAGATTACGCAGAAAAAATGAGCCCTTTGGGTAATGCGTCTGCTGAAGATTGTGCTAATTATTGTGCCTTTATGTTTAGCGATCTTTCTCGAATGATCACTATGCAAAATTTGTTTCATGATGGAGGCTTTAGCTTTGTAGGTGTAAGTGAAAGCATCGTAAATAGTATGGGACAAGGAAGTGAGTAGATCTTATTTTTTGAGAATGGTATTTAAATAACATCGATGGCTTTTTTGATTACATTTTATTACTTGCCCAAGCCGGTAGTGTTTTATGCTACATACCAACCTGAAAAATGATGAACTTTTTATTTGCCTGGAGATACTTTAAAGCAAAAAAGACCACCAACGCTATTAATATTATTTCCTGGATCAGTATTTTGGCCATTGTAGTAGGCACTGCTTCATTAATACTTGTATTGAGTGTGTTTAATGGCTTCGAGGGTTTGGTAAAATCCCTTTACTCATCTTTTTATCCTGATCTAAAAATAATTCCTGCTTCTGGGAAGCAATTAACACTTACTTCAGCGCAGTTAGCTCAGTTGCGTTCTATAAAAGGCATCAATAACTTTTCGCTGGTAGTTGAAGAAAAGGCAATGTTGGTTAATGGCGAGTACCAGGCCAATGTGTACCTAAAGGGTGTAGATGATGCTTATAGTGGGGTAACGGGAGTTAAGGATTATTTGATTCGCGGAAAATTTGATGTGGGCAATGAAGCCGATCCCAAACTGGTACTAGGTGCCGGTGTTGAAAATGCCATTGGAGTTCAAAGTGATCGCAACTTAAGCGCCATCTTGATATATACAGGTCGCAAAGGCTCAGTGGATATGCAAGATCCATTAAAGAATGTAAGTAGTGCTGAAGCCAATACCACTGGCACATTTATTATTCAACAAGACCTCGACAACCGCTATGCACTTACTAATCTATCTTTTGTAAAAAACATGTTGGGTATGTCTGCTGACAATTATGGCGCAGCAGAAATAAAAATTTACAATGAAGATGATGCAGATGAGGTAAAAGAGCTCGTTCAAAAATCATTGGGTCCACAATATGTAGTGCAAACACGTTATGAACAAAACGCTAGTTTATACTCAGTAATGAGAGCAGAAAAGTGGTTTATTTACGCTATACTTTCTTTGATATTGGTGGTAGCGGCTTTTAATATGATCGGTGCTTTGACCATGTTGGTGTTGGAAAAAAAACAAGACATCAGCGTACTGCATGCCCTTGGGGGAAGCCGGAAATTTATTCAGAATATTTTTTTAAGCCAGGGAATATTATTAGCTACCATCGGTGGTGGGCTTGGTATGTTGTTGGCTGCTACCATTGCCTGGCTTCAAATTAATTTTAAATTAGTGCCGCTGCAAGGTTCTTTTTTAATCGATTATTTTCCAGTGAAACTGGATGTTGGAGATTTTATGTTAGTAGGAGTTACGGTTTTATTTATTGCATTTATTGCTTCCTGGTTTCCATCCCGCAAAGCTGCTAACCAGCAGTTTGCTTTAAGAAACGAATAATAATACGGCATCATCGAAAAATAAATGCCTTCCGGTTTAATAATCTCCCAAGGTTTCTGGCAACTGGGCCAAAGCGGTTTTTAATTGTTCATCAGTAGGAGCTACACCATGCCAGTTGTGGTCGTTTTCCATAAAATCTACCCCTTTTCCCATAATAGTGCGCATTATAATGGCAATTGGTTTTCCCTTGCCGCATAAGGCTTTTGCTTCCTCCAGAGTATGTACTACTTCGTCCATGTCATTTCCATTCATCGTTAAAGTGCTCCAACCGAAAGATTCAAACTTTTGCCGTATGTTTCCAAGGTCAAGTATTTGGTAGGTAGGTCCGTCTATTTGCTGCCCATTCCAATCCACGGTAGCAATCAGGTTATCTACATTGTGCATTGGGGCAAACATTATGGCTTCCCAATTTTGACCCTCTTCTAATTCTCCATCGCCATGTAGAGAATAAACTACATCCTGTTCGTTATTTAATTTTTTAGATAAGGCAGCACCAATAGCTACGCTCATTCCTTGCCCCAATGAACCGGTAGAGATCCTAATGCCCGGTAGTCCTTCATGTGTGGTTGGGTGTCCTTGAAGTCGGGAATTCAGCTTTCGAAAAGTACTTAGTTCTTTTATGTCGAAGTAGCCGGAGCGGGCAAGCGCAGCATAAAGAATAGGAGAAATGTGCCCATTGGATAAAATAAAGATATCCTCACCCCGTGCATCCATATCAAATACCGGGTTGTGTTTCATTATTTTAAAATATAAGGCAGTAATAAAATCAGCACAACCAAGAGAACCGCCCGGATGGCCACTGCTTGCGCCATTGATCATTCTAAGAATATCTCTTCTTAACTGTGACGCTATATCTGTAAGGTTTGGCATAAAATTTCGTTGAAGTATTAAACCATTTAATTATTAAAACATCCATACAGGATGCTGCAAATGTGCAACCTTTTTTATTATGAGGCCATCTAAGCAGCTTTGTTATTGAATTTTATACTTCATTTAATAATTAATTAATCCACACTATAGTAAAACCGTATTTGAACTCCTAATTTTGTGATCGCAAATTTGCAGTATGCTTAACGTGTTATTGACCGGTTCTTTGTCCTTTTTAATTACCTTTTTAGCCATTCCCATTATTATTCGAGTAGCTGAGGAAAAGAAACTTTTTGATGTTCCGGATGCACGAAAGTTGCATCAAAAATCAATTGCCTCTTTAGGTGGAGTTGGAATTTTTGGTGGCTTTATGTTGGCTGTTCTTCTTACCGTTCCTTTTTATCTTAATCCTGAGTTTCAATATATTTTTGCTGCTGCTGTAGTAATTTTCTTTTTAGGTTTTAAGGATGATATTGTAATTCTTAGTCCGATAAAAAAATTTTTAGGCCAATTAGCAGCTGCTGCTATCCTCATTCATTTGGCTAATGTGCGTATTGACAGCATGCATGGATTATTTGGAATTTATGAATTACCTGCAGCATTTGGTACCGCACTTACTTACGCTACAATCATTGTCACTATAAATGCATTTAATTTAATTGATGGAGTTGATGGCCTTGCTGGAACGCTTGGTTTGCTGACCACGTCCATTTTTGGATCCTACTTTTTTGTAGCGCACCTGCCGGCTTATGCCATGATTTCTATTGCCATGGCCGGTTGTCTTGTAGCCTTTCTTATTTTTAATTACAATCCGGCAAAAATTTTTATGGGCGATTCGGGCTCGCTACTTCTTGGGTTAATAAATGCTGTATTGGTGATTAAATTTATTGCCGTAGCAGACAGTGCTACAGGATATCCAATTCAATCATCCGTAGCCATAGGGTTTGCTATATTAATGCTTCCCCTTGCTGATACACTTCGTGTATTTAGCCTGCGCATCTTTAAAGGCAGGTCCCCGTTTTCTCCTGATCGCAATCATATTCACCATCTTTTATTAGATCGTGGATTGAACCACCGGTATGTCACTTTGTGTTGTTTACTATTAAATATTCTTTTTATTACACTTGCCTATTTTACCAGAGCGCTAGGGCCTACTTATATTTTTATGACTATGATTTTGGTAGCAGTTACTCTTCTTGGTATGTTACTTCATTTTAAAAAGGCCAATTCACAAATTGTAATTTCCAGAACTTATCCCCGAGCAGCGGAACAGGCTACTTATACGCCCGGAAAAATGGGATCTCTTAAAAACGAAGTAGCTGTTTCTGAAAATTAATGTCCTTTTCTTTCCTTTCGCTTTTTTC
>JBDSBL010000169.1:0-4809 GCA_039921625.1 Chitinophagaceae bacterium | reverse complement strand
AGCCGGCAGCAGTCGCCTCATTGTTTCCGTCAATGGATGGAAAATCATGCTGTGTGTTTGCTACGATCTTCGCTTTCCGGTATGGGCCCGGCAGCAATTTGGTGACGACCATTCTTTTGAATATGACCTCTGTATTTATGTAGCCAACTGGCCCGAGCGGCGCAGCCTTGCATGGAAAACATTGTTGCAGGCAAGAGCTATAGAAAACCAATGCTACGTGGTAGGTGTAAACCGGGTGGGTGAAGATGGAAACGGCATTCAGCACAGCGGCGATAGTTCCGTAATAGATCCGGTAGGAGAAATATTGTACCAACAAAATAAGGTGGAAGATCTTTTTACCATCACCCTTGATAAAAAAGAGTTGGAAACGGTGCGCCAAAAATTTCAGTTTTGGAGAGATGCAGATTCGTTCCAAATTTTTACCTGAAGACTTCTTGATTTTTATTTCCTCTGAAGTGTGGCAGCATTTTTTTCTTTGATCAATTGCATCACTTTTTCCATTTTAAAATCTTTATTCTGCCGGATGGCCTCTACGGTTGGCGGCACTTCTATCTCCGGCATTACTCCCCTTCCTTTTGCAGCTCCGCTATCTATCACCAATCGAAAAAGCGGCAGCCGAAAACGCACCTTCGTTACAGGTAAAGTTACATCCGGTATCAGCCACGCATTATTGCCATAAGCCCCTCCGCCGGTTTCTTCTCCTACCAGCATTACATTCGATTGTCCCTTTAAGGCGCCGGCCACCAGGGTAGCAGCAGAAAAGGTGTTGCCACCCGTTAAAATATACACCTGTCCGCTAAAATGATTTTTAGTTTTTGGATGAAACATTTTCTTTTCAAAATAGCGAAAGTGGTATCGGCCGTCTTGTTTTTTTCGCGTCATGGTCATTAGAAACAGCCAGTTTAAAAATCGGTTTTGCTGGTACTTACCCAGGCGGCTGCTTCTGTTGACCGCATATAAGCTATCCGCTATTTTAAATGGTTTGGTGGTGAGATAGCGGGTCAGTAAATTAGAGTTGGTCACACTGCCGCCACCATTGCCACGTAGGTCTATGACGAGGTTAGGCGTATGGTCTTTATTAAATTGTTTAAATGATCTTTTAAAAAAACGATGAAGGTGAGCATCTTTGGTAAAAGTGTTCAGATCCATAAAGGCCGTTTGCAGTGCGGTATCCTGCCGGATGGTGCGGGAAGCAATAAGATTCGCTTTTTTTCTTTTCCAACGGGGTTCTTTGCTTTTGGTAGATGATGCAGAAGCCTTAGTAGTGTCCCGGGCCGGCATAAAGATCCTAAGCCATTCCATTCTATCCACTCCCAAAGTATCCCTAAATCCAACTTTGTAGCGAGGCCGGTACCCATAAACTGCTGTGTATAAATTGCCAAAGGAACCGCGGTTACTTAGTGTTTGATATTTATGCGTCAGGTTATATCCATCGCCGGAAAGAAACTGAAATAGTGAATCCACGATGGCATTCATGGGCTTGCCGTCAATGCTTGTGATCAGTGATCCTTTTATCAAATTAGAATCCCTTCGATTTAAGTTGGCAGCTACTATGGCAGTATCCTTCCATATTTTCAAACTCAATGGAAACGGCCGGTTGCGCAAACTGTCCGGCAGCCGGTCGTACGCACGAGAAGGCATCACAGTCGTATGGCCGCAGTGTATTTGAGAAAGAACCATCCGCAACACATTGCGAAAGCCTATTTCGGTTAAGGAATCAGTTAACTTATTTCTGCCCCTTTCAAAATAATAATCCATACTGTCCTTTGATGTGTACCAATAGAGTCCGGGGTGATCTTCTTCCAAAATATTCCGGAATAAGGAATAGTCTTTTTGCAATTGTTGCGGACTGTATTTTTTATTGGCCGTAATGTGGCGTGCAGGAGCGCAACCAACCAAAATCAAAGCACCAATAAAGGCAATACATAAAAGGTTTTTCATGGATAAACGTTCCTATTTAAAAGCATTCCAGCCCTGTGCCGTGATGGCGTGTTTGGTACCACCTTTTGTAATTATATGAGCACCTTCTCCGGCCTCTGTCATGTAGCCAATAACGGTCACATCCGGAATTAATTTTATCATTTCATAATCTTCCTGCCGGATGGTAAAGAGTAATTCATAATCTTCTCCACCACTAAGGGCACAGGCTGTAGGATCAAAGTTGAATTTAAAGGCAGCTCCTTTTGTATCCTGTCCTATAGGAATTTTATCTTCATACAACACACACCCTACTTCGCTTTGCTGGCAGAGGTGCAAGATTTCAGAACTCAATCCATCACTAATATCTATCATAGAAGTAGGCATTAATTCTTTTGCATGGAATGCCTCGATCACATCCTTTCTTGCCTCGGGTTTTAAAAAGCGGCCAATCACATATTTTTCATCTTCAAAATCGGGTTGTACCTGCGGACTTTCTAAATAAATTTTTTTCTCACGCTCCAGCAAAGTGAGTCCTACATAAGCAGCACCAAGATCTCCAGTCACACAAAGCAGATCTCCTTTTTTTGCCCCACTTCTTTTTACATATTTATCAGGTGCCACTTCGCCAATAGCCGTGCAGGAAATAATAAATCCTTTTTGAGAAGTGGTGGTATCTCCGCCCACAAGGTCTACTCCATATTCTTCGCAGGCGGCATGTACTCCTTCATAAAATTCTTCCAAAGCCTCTACACTAAAGCGGTTGCTGAAAGCAAGTCCTAAAAGTATCTGTGTAGGATTTGCGTTCATGGCATAAAGGTCGCTTACATTTACCACCACACTTTTATAGCCTAAGTGCTTCAGAGGAGTATACATTAAATCAAAATGAACTCCTTCCACCAACAGGTCATTGGTTATCACCGTTTGCTTACCAAAATGATCAATCACAGCGGCATCATCACCTACGGTAATTATGGTAGATGCATTCTGCACCTCAAAATTTTTGGTCAATTGCTCAATCAATCCAAACTCGCCTAAGGTGGCTATTTCTGTACGTTCTTCACTCATTTGATTATAGATTTAAATTAGCAGTAGCAGGTTTCCCTGCACTTTTTTTAATAGGATAATAATAGAACTTACGTCCATGGATAAAAATTCGTTTGCTTCCTATGCATTCTTTTATTTTTTCTTTTTTCAAGGGAAGTAAATGAATTTGTTTTCATTTTAAAAATGAATCTTTTAGTTGCAAAGGCTTATCTACAAGGGATTGATCCACTCCAAAATTTCATGGTGAATAAGACCATTGGTAGCAACTATACCCGGTTGATAAGGAGAATAAATATCTCCTGTTAGGTTGGTTACTTTACCGCCTCCCTCCTCTACCATCAAAAAGCCGGCAGCACTGTCCCATGCCTGTAAGTGATGTTCATAAAATCCATCGAAACGGCCACAGGCCACCCAGCAAAGATCTATGGCTGCTGACCCAAGACGACGTACCGGTATGCCTTTGCGAATGAATCGCTCAAACACCTGCAATGGGCCGTTTGGTTCATCAAGATAGGTGTAAGGAAAACCAGTAACGAGGCAGGATACGGCAACATCTTCTTTTTTACTTACACTTATTTTTTTATCATTTAGCGTAGCACCTTCTCCTTTTTCTGCAAAAAAAAATTCATTGATCAATGGATTATATACAGCACCCAATATCATTTCACCCTCGTACTCAACCGCTATGGATACACAGCAGATTGGAATTCGGTTAGAGAAGTTGACGGTACCGTCAATAGGGTCAATGATCCATTTGTATTTAGAGTCCTGAATGATTTCTCCTGACTCTTCACTTAAAATATAATGATCAGGAAAGTTTTGTGTGATCACTTCCATAATTGCTTTCTCTGCTGCATGATCTGCTTCTGTTACGAGGTTGTTGATGCCTTCTTTATTGGATATTTTAAAATCAAGATCAATAAAGCGTTTTATTTCGGCAGCGCCCGCCTCGGTTGCTTCTATCAATGTTTTTTTAAGCATGTGCAAAGATAATTAGGGATATAAGGATATGGGATTGATTTCCTAATTTTTGAAAAGCCCAAAACAAGGCTCTATTTTCGCTACTCTTCCTGTTTTAATATTCGGTACGTTTGCCGGTTTCTATAAAAATTTTTGGTTGTTTTGGATCTGTCTGTTATTATAGTCAATTATAATGTGCGGTATTTTTTAGAGCAGTGCCTGCATTCCCTATGCAGTGCCTCCACCGGGTTGGCCGTAGAGATAATAGTGGTGGACAACAACAGCACAGACGGCAGCATAGAATACCTGCAACCAAAATTTAACCAGGTATCTTTTATAAGCAATAAAGAAAATACAGGCTTTGCAAAAGCCTGTAATCAAGGTGGGGCGCAGGCAAGCGGACGCTATATTTTATTCCTCAATCCTGATACATTGTTAGCAGAAGATACACTACAGATTTGCCTTCAGTTTTTTGCGCAGCACGCAGATGCAGGAGCACTGGGCGTGAGGATGATTGATGGCTCGGGACAATTTTTAAAAGAATCAAAACGGTCCTTTCCGTCACCGGTTACTTCTCTTTATAAACTATTTGGACTGGCGCGTATATTCCCTGCATCACCTCTTTTTAGCCGCTATCATTTAGGCCATTTGAGTAATGATGAAAACCACGAAGTAGATGTGCTGGCTGGTGCGTTTATGATGGTGCGCAAAGACGTGCTAGATAGAGTGGGAGGATTTGATGAAACTTTTTTTATGTATGGTGAGGATGTGGACCTCAGCTACCGCATTCAAAAAGAGGGCTATAAAAATTACTTTGTAGCAGAAACAGAGATCATCCATTTTAAAGGAGAAAGTACCCGCAGGGGAAGCCTTAATTATGTGCGT
>JBDSBL010000168.1:0-5579 GCA_039921625.1 Chitinophagaceae bacterium | reverse complement strand
TCCCGGTTTGGTAAAGACAATCGTTGGGCATACTTCCCTTCCGTATCCATTGGATGGATTGCGTCTGATGAAAAATTTCTTAGAGACAATAAGTTGATTTCTTTCTTAAAACTAAAAGCCAGTTATGGTATAAATGGTGTAGAACCACCAGCGGATTACGGTTATTATCTTTCGTATAATAAATACAAGGCTGGTGCCGGAGGATTTAGTGGCCAGGCGGATAACAGCCTAACTTATAATGGAACCGTTGCAGTGCAACCAGACTGGATTGGCGGTGTGGCGCAAGACAAACTTTCGTGGGTACGCACCAACCAGATGAATGTAGGAGCAGAAATGGCATTTGGCGCTCAGAGCCGCATACGGTTAGATGTAGATGCGTATGTACGCAATGTTGAAAATGGATTCTTTGAATTTACCTTACCCTACCACACTGGATACGAACGTATTCAAACCAACGGGGTTGGTATGCGGAATTCAGGTATTGAAGCAACCTTGATTACGAAAAACCTACCACGCTCCAGCGCCTTACAATGGAACAGTCGAATTACGTTATCACAAAACAGGGATATTATTACTTCGCTTCCTAATGGTAACAGGGATTTGTTTACCGGTGGGTTTTATTCAAACAATAAATTAGTGGTTGGCCGATCTCCAAACCTGTTTAATCTTATTGAATACCAAGGTGTTTTTTTAAGAGAAGAAGATATTCCGGTTGATCCATTAACAGGGAATAAAATCAGCTATATATTTAGAGGTTCCGTACCAGGTATTGGTTGGGCACGGTTTCTAGATGCCAATGGTGATTATTGGATAAAAGATGATAAAACAAGTGCGTACGGTGATTTCATCACTCAGTTAGATCCCAACCCTGCGATTACCGGTGGCTTCCTCAATGATTTCTATTACAAAAATTGGTCTCTTAGCCTCAATTGTGTTCTTACGTTCAATCGCGACATTCAGAACAATTCTTTAGTGGATGAATTTTGGGACAACATCACCTTCGGAGGTATCAATCGGTTCACACAAATGTCCATTTCAAATTATGGAAAAATGGGAGTGTGGCTAAGGCCGGGAGATAACGCTGTTTATCCAAGAGTGCCCATTAGAACAGACCTATATACCTGGAATCCCAACTCTTCTATTTATATGGATAAGGGAAGCTATATCAAATTAAAAACCGTGCAATTGGGGTATAGTGCAAATGAGCATCTTTTATCAAGAATTAGGGCAAAAGGATTACGCTTTTTTGTAACACTCGACAATGTATTAAGATGGCAAAATTCCAAAACCGTTCCTGATGCAGAACAGGTGGATTTCTATGGGTACTACAATGGTCAAAGTTACCCTATACCAAGAAAGGCAACCATTGGTTTAAACATTACTCTATAAAGACATCAAAAAAAATTAACCATGAAAAAATTAGGCGTTACAATATTTTTTATATCCGCAATGGTAGGTTTAAGTTCCTGCAAAAAGGTTATAGATCAGGCACCCTCTAATACTATATACAGGGAAGGTTTTTGGAAAACAGAACAAGATGCTAATTCAGCTCTGGCAGGCACTTATGCTCGTCTTCGCGATGTATTGAACCAATCAAACCGTCATTATTATTACGGTGATATTCCGGCAGATGTTTTTGCTTCATTTGCAGGCGACTTATCATTTTTACCCCAAGTGGCTAAAGGAGATTATACCGCTGCATACCAGGATGAACTTAGAGACTGGAGGCCTTTTTATAAGATCAGTGCCCTGGCAAATTTGGTGATTGAAAAAGTACCTCAAATACCAGCAACCGCTTTTAAGACAGGTGGAGAAGCGGACAGAAACCGTGTTGTAGGCGAAGCTTTATACATACGAGCATTAACCTATTTTTATTTAACCCGTATATGGGGAGACTGTGTGTACGTGACCACAGTTGAAAATGATACACAATCAGAACCCAATAAACCAAAAACAAAAAAAGAAATTGTTTTAGCCGGTTGTATAAAAGATCTGATAGAAGCTTCATCAAAACTCCAATATGGTTATACCAATCCTTCAGAAAGAGCAGTAAGAGCCAATAAAGGTTCCGCCCAAGCGCTTCTTGCACATATATATGCCTGGACGGGTGACTATGCCAGCTCAGAAAAGGCCGCAGATGAAGTAATAAAAAATGGTGGATATACATTGCTGCCCATCAGCCAAATGCCCGCGCTGTTTAAAGGCAAGTCTGCGGAAAGTATTTTTGAAATTGAATTTGAATCGGCCAACGGAGAAGGTAATGCCGGCGGAATAGCACAGGTGTTGCTGGTAGATCCATACATCAGAAACAAAACCAATGCATGGTTTATTGACCAGGCAGAAATGCAAAAGATTTATGGGGATACTACGGCTACTACAAAAGATAAAAGGGTAGCTGCTTGGTTTGAAAGATCAGGAGTAAATATGTTTAGCAAAAAATACTCAAGTGTATTTTATAAAGACCCAGCCAATTTTGCAAATGTTCGATTTGATGACAATATTGTAATCAACCGATTGTCTGATATTATGTTGCTTCGTGCGGAAGCATTGGCCAAATTAAATAGATTTAGCGAAGCAAGACCATTATTAGATGCGGTAAGAGCAAGGGCAGGTTTAGGTGCATCCACCGCTACAGACGCCAACTTGTATGATGAAGTATTTAATGAACGGTGCCGTGAATTATTTTTAGAAGGCCACAAGTATTGGGACATGCTTCGTACCAAACATTTCCCCTCTCATCTTACTGCAGAAAAATATAGTCAAGGAGCGCAGTATTGGCCTATACAGAAAGATATATTTATTGATAATAATGTGCTAACACAAAATGAATATTGGATTTCAAGGTATTAATGCATACCCCTGAATAAAAACTATTTTATATGAAAAGAATCGAAACACTAATCAGTATAGCAGCGACAAGTTTGTTGCTATTCATTTCTTGCAAAAAGCAAACAGAATACTTCATTGATGGATCAGGTACCCATAATCCGCAGGTTAATGTAACTACTTACGATTATCTAAAAGGAAATCCACTTTTTGATTCCACTATCTTGCTTATAGACAGGGCAGGTTTGAAAGAAGTTATTAATGCAAAAGATGCTACTTTTTTTGCTCCTACTGATTACAGTATTGCGGCTTGGCTTACAAAACTTAGAGGTCGTATTCTGAACACCTATGGTCAGGACAGTGCCAGAAAATTCTCATTGAGCACCTTTACCAATGCGCAACTAAAAGATAGCCTTAGCCAGTATATTATTCCTCAAAGAGTACAGCGTGAAAACCTTCTTTTAACGGACAAGGAATTTGCAACAGCACTTCCGGGTGATAAAAAGATAGTTTATCTGCGTGAGGTAAATGAATACATAAACAATGTAACTACAAAGCCCCGGTATATATATTTGGTAAAAGTATTTGGAACCCGCGATGTACCAGGCACCACCCCTCCGGCTGCTGAAACAGACATTGAAGAACGCTGCCAAACTTCGGGGATACTAACAACCACCGGTGTTTTACATGTATTGAGCAACCTGCATGTTTTCGGTTTCAATAAATAATTTCATTCTTCTTAAGAAATATAAAAATGAATAAATCATACACAGTACTAACGTTCGCGGCAATCATAAGTGTTCTATTTTTTAGTTCCTGCAAAAAAATTCCGGAAGGTTATCTAAGTGAAAATATTAGATATCAATATCCTACTATAGAAGTAGAAAGAGGAGTTGTAAAAATTGCTAATGAAAACCTCATTTTCCCCGATGGGTCTACATTACCACTAAATGTAAAATTGCTTGACATAAGGGATAAAGCAACCGGCAAACATGCGGATGCCTGGTTTCGATCCTATGATTCGTACCGCTTTATATCACCTCTTACCGCTACGGATACTACCATGGAACTTTTTAATAAAAGGATTGAGTATGGAAAATTTCCACCGTTTGACTTTGTAGCCTCTGGTGGGTATTTCAGATTTAATACAGGCACTAAAAATGTTCCTGTGGGTGAATATGAATTTGATTTGGAGGTATCTAATGTGAAAGGAACAAAGCAAATATTAAATGCAGCAACTATTGTGGTGAAGGAGCCAATTCCTTATGTCATTGATCAGGCTGGTACTGTATTAGGCACAGCAAAAGACGGAACACCTGCCACACATGCTTATTTAGCCCAAAGCCAGCGTACAGTAACGGTGGAGAAGCTTGGGGATGGAAAGAATCAAGTTTTTTTGAAAATTGTAGATAAAAATGGTAAACCGTTTAACCCAAAAACAGCTATCCAAAACAGGCTATTAGCTGATGGATCTGTGTTGAATGATTTTACTACATTTTCACTTTTCGATAAGACACAATATACTGATAGCACCATGAGTTATAATTTCGGTATACCACCTTACCCATTTAAAAATGCACCGGCTAATAGCAAGTATATGTATTTATGGATCCCGGCGCAATACGTTGAGATTGATCAATTTCCTAGTGCTACCAATCCAAAAGCCGCACTGACAGTAAGGGTAAGGATTGACATTAAAGTAGAAGGTACCTGGCTTATTACCATCAAAGCCCTAAATGCAAAGGCAAAATAATTTGTCTTCTATTCGTTAATGATATAGCAGCATTAAACATTATTAATCCAAATAGGGTAATAAGGTTTAATGCTTTTTTATTTTAAATATCAGGAAGCATAATTAATTATAGTTTAAGGAAATAAAATAATTAAAGAAGATACGAGCCGCATACATGGAAAAGCGGAAGAAACTTGATGTAGTTCTTTCAAAATTTGGAATTTATAAAAGGTAATTTCAATACTTGAAGTGAAAATTATCTTTTGAATTATATGGATAGTTGCACTACAAATTCAGCAAATTCACCTTCTTTGCTATTGACATTTAAACTGCCTCCATGTGCTTTTATAATATCATAGCTAAGTGACAATCCTAGGCCTGTGCCTTGTCCTGTAGGTTTTGTAGTAAAGAAAGGCTGGTATATTTTATCCAGTATTTTTTCTGCGATGCCATTACCATTGTCCTTTACAATTATCTCTGCTTTACCATTTATTTTTTTGGTGGTAACAGAAACCATTGGATGAAAACCTTTTCCAATTTGTTTCTCCTTTTCAGTTACAGAATAAAAAGCATTATTAAATAGATTCAGCAACACTCTTCCAATTTCCTGTGGAATGACATTGATGTTACCAATGCTTTCATCAAAATCTGTTTTCAAATCTGCATTGAAAAATTTGTCCTTGGCACGAAGTCCATGATAACTGAGTCGCAAATATTCATCTGCCAGAGCATTGATATTTGTTGGCTCTTTTTGGCCAGTACTTTTTTGTGAATGTTGCAGCATTCCTTTTACAATTGCGTCAGCTCTTTTACCGTGTTGGTTAATTTTCTCTTCATTGCTGATCACTTCTCTTGCTATTAATTTTGCTTCTGCTATATTTCCTTTATCCAGTTCGTCTTTCATTTCTGCCAGCAACTCTTTATTCACTTCAGAAAAGTTATTTACAAAATTTAAAGGGTTTTGAATTTCATGCGCTACTCCAGCAGTGAGTTCTCCCAGGCTCGCCATTTTTTCTGATTG
>JBDSBL010000167.1:0-13010 GCA_039921625.1 Chitinophagaceae bacterium | reverse complement strand
TACGAATGCAGACGACCACATGCCCTTCGCCTGTTGCTTTTGGAGCAAAAAACACATACCAGCCATCATTGATGCGTTGCCCTTTCCAGATGCGCTCTGGGGTTCCGGTTTTACCGGCTACGGCTATCCCGAGGCGGTCCACTTTGTTGGCACTTTGCTTCACCATATAACTCGTCAACAAGGTGGCATATTGTTCCTCTTGCGCTATGGTCACGGCTTTGTTTATTGCCATGACCGAATCACTGATTTTTAATACATACCGGTTCGGTACCATTTTTCCTCCATTAGCAATGCCGCAGGCAAGCCGGGCAATAGAAGCCGGTGTGGCAATGAGTTCTCCCTGCCCCCACGCCATACCAGAAACTCCTCTACCCCGCGTGGCCCTAATGTCATTTTTATTGTAAGAAAGTAAACTGCGAAATTCTGTCTTTCGCCAAAGGTTGCGCCATTTTTCCTGTTGCTCTGTATTGGTAAAATCATTTTGGTAATAATAACCTCCAACACCTCTTAGAAACATACCGGTCTGCATATATAAAGTAGCCATTTGCTCCTGCAGCTTCTCTTCATTAGCCAATTTTATAAAGTAGGAATTATTTGATTTTACAATCGCTCTTTCAAGATTGATCGTACCGGTTTCATCAGGTTCTTCACTTTTAATCCGAATAAGATCTTGCGAGCGAATTAAAAAAGTACGGTTAGCAGCGGCAGGGCCTAACTTATTGAAAGCGGCCATAGCAGTGAGTAATTTGGCGGTAGATCCGGGTTGGGTGGCATAGGTGAAACCAAGATCTGTGGCGGTTAGCCAAAAGGGAAGCTTGTTTTGCTCCCGCACAGACAGATTCATTAAATCCCAATCTTTTACCGGAGGCAGCGGAAAGGCAGCAGAAGCCAATACATCACCAGTCACATCTTCCATTACCACTACGGAAACCCTTTTATTTTTTAATTTTTCATCCAGCGATAAGGCTTTTTGAATAGCTGTTTGTAAGCCCGCATCCAACGTCAGTTGGACATCGCGGTTTCGTTGCTTAAAGGCTTCTACTTCCGGGCTGTTGATACCGGCCAACAACAGCGGAGCCAGCGCACTAAAATCTTTTTTAACCACCGTCATTTCCCGCTCCACGGGAGGTAAGAAACGGTACTCTGCAAAGTGACTTGCTACTACCGAATAATTGGTAACAGGAGTTTCAAATCCACGCAACTCCGCCGCATGCTCATATTCTGCAAAATACCCATTTGACCCTCCGCTAAAGATGCCGGTGTTGGCATCACCCGTCCAAAAAAACATCTGTTCTTCAAAAGGATAATACCGGTCTAAGCGCTTGTGGGAAAGGTTTTCAAGATTTTGCTTTTGCAGGCCGGCAGCTACCAGGGAATCTTGTTGCGCTTTTATTATTTCCGTTTTACTTGTAGCTAATAATTTTCCTTTCCTGTCGTACAGATTGCCAGCCTGAAGCTTGTTCATTAAAATAGCAATACGTGGATTGTAACTGAACATCCGGGCACCGCTTCTATCTGCCACCAATGCCGGCTGCACCACCCATTTTTTATTATTAAATAAATAACGGGAAACATTTACTGAAAGAAGTATAATACCCACCACGGCTGCTAGTAAAGCAGGCACCAGGTTTTTGTCTTGCTGTGCTGCAATAAATTTCATCTGCACCTTGGTACCACGAATAGTAGAAGCAGATAATAAAAACCCCATTGCCAGCATATTGATGATCAATGAAGAACCGCCATAAGAAGTAAAGGGAAGTGATACACCCGAAAGTGGAAGGGCTCCAGTAGATCCACCTGCAATAAGCAGGAATTGAACAAAGGTGCCGATGCCAATACCTGAGCACAAATAAAAAAGAAATGGGGTGCCCGTTTGCCTTCCTATAATTATTGCGCGATGAAGAAAGAGAAGAAATAAAATAAAAAGGCAGATAATACCCGCCCAGCCCAAGTCTTCACCAATGGAAGGAAGGATCATATCAGTGTGCGCTTCCGGAATTGTTTTAGCAAATCCTTCTCCAATACCCTGTCCCGAAATGCCACCACTTGCCATCGCCCAAATGCCATTGGCCACCTGGTCTCCGCCATACACATCATTGTTCCAGGCATCTTGCCAAATAGCTTTTCTATCAATGAGCCGCTGTACCGGACCCGGAATTAATTGATCTAAAAAAGGAATCTGGTCTAAAAGCAAAAATCCCGCGATCACTACCAGTGCCATCACCGCCGATTCAATTTTCATTTTTCGCCAAACCAATGAAAGCAACACAATGGCAGCCACTGTGATGCCGGTGGCAAGCCCAATGTTTTTCACCGCCCAAATAACGACCACGTACAATATTACTGCACCGGCCATGTACGCAAAATCGCCGCGGGAAAAAGAGAATAATATGATGAATGTAAAACAGCAAACTATCGCCGGACCCAGATCGCCTAACAATAAAAAAAGAAGTATGGTAAGTAATATAGCAAAGAGTGCGAATGAGAAAAAGGTCCATCTCTTTTGCCAACTACGGTATTCGGAAATAAATCGTTCATTGGCTGAAAAAAAACCAGCCAGGAAAATAATAATTAAAAACTTGACTACTTCACTTGGTTGAAATCCAAACAAGTTCACTTTTACTCCACTACCCTGCGGACCGGTACCTAAAATAATGGTAAGCAGCAAAAGCAAAGAGGCAAGGCCAGCCCATTGCCAACCGGTAGCCGCCATTCGGTTGGTTTTAAAAAATCCAATACGGAAAAGTGCAGAATCTGTGCTAAAAAGACGAAGATTAAAAAGCATTAAAATAATAATTCCAACTATTCCTCCACCAAAGTATCCCAGCGTACTTTTGGCTAAAAACCGGTCCCGAAGCGGATCTTGCAAGCTTAATAATGTAAGCAACGAGATGCCGATGAGCAACATGATAAGAGGCAACAACAACTGATCTGCCTGCCAAAAGCGAAAACTTAATAAAAGGTGCACGATAAAGAAAGCGGCAAAAAAACAAATCAAAATGATCCAAAACCACTTCATAAATTCCTGTGGTGTACGCACGATCAACGATCGTTCTTTTTTAAGAATATTGAAATCGCGGGTGGAGAATAATTTTATTTTATGTGGCGCCTGAGTAAATGATAAGGATACATTTTTAGTAAGCTCCCTTACTCCTTTGGAGGCACCAAATTGAAAGCCTGGTTGCAAGGGTATTATTTCAAATGCTTTTTTGGAGGGTAGATCTGTAAAATTATATTTACCGTCAACTCCTGTTCGGGTATAGGCCGTAAGTCCTTGCAATTGCCCATTGCCTGCCGTATCCTTTACGTATGATTTGCGCAATCCTTTGGCTGTTTGTATTGAGTTTTGGGCTACTTCAATTACTTCATTGCTATACAAACTATCCTGTTGCAGTATCATATCTAACCGAACCAACACACCCGACAGCGGTGCGCCTTTATCAGTAAATAAAGTACCGCTAATGGAATGATTTCCCAACCCTAATGATATAGAGGAAGGAAGTGGAACCGGCCTTGCCCGCTCTTGGTCAAATAACAAAGAATCTGCACCTGAATAACCTAATAATGTGCGGGCTAAGGTCACCCTTTTTTTATAGGAAGCACCGCCTGAAACATAAGCCTGATCTGCATTTACATTGTATTCCCCTTTATTCAGTTCGCCAATGTTATCCATTTTCTCATCCGTACTTCCGCGCTGACCAATAACGGAACGAATGAGCTCAATGTCTTTTGGATCTTCAAAATAGTAACCTCTTTCCAGTAGGTATTTTATCCGTTGATCGGGGTTGGGTGCATTCAGGTTTACCATGCTGCCATCGGCTAGGCGGGCAGGTACATCTGCAAAATCTCTCTGAATAACCTTATATAAATTGAAAAAAAGAAAACCTAAAAGAACGGATATCAGTACCAGGAAAAAACGCTCCACATTTCTAGGACTTTTATTCAAAATTTGTTGCGCCATCAGAAAAAATTATTTAGGAAGTGAGTCCATTTTGAATAAAAAAGAATCTTGCAATGAACCGGATATATTTTGGTCATTGGGTAGATAATAACTATTCAGCACCGGAATTCTGCAGTTGATAAAACGAACGTTTTTAAAATGGAGGTTTTTATTTCGGGCATCAATCGCCACATCAAAATTTTCAAAAGTTATGTTTTCCAACATCAGGTATTTATTGGAAGGCGTCGTCATGATTGCCGGTCCTTTAAATACGGAATCAGCCCGAAATACAAAATTCTGAATCCCTTTAAGATGTAGCGAATCCTTAGAAACAATTATAGTATCATTTAAAATAAATGGATTTCCAAACAGCGAATCTTTTAAGATGAACGTACCTCCTGTAAAATTGCTTAATGAGTCTTTCAATTCTTTTTCGATAGGAGAAATTGAAATAGGAGGTACCGTACTTACCGGCTTTTGGGATGGATTTTTATAGTACCACATCCAAGCTAAAGCACCTGCCAAAATAGAACATAAAAGGGACAACAGGACTATAGGAGTTTTGGTATTTTTAGCAGCCGGTTTTCTATTTTTTACGGGTGGTACGTTTTCAGGCTCGCTTGCTGTCAATTCCTTTTTTTGGTACCCTTTTTTTTTTACAAGTTTTGGTCGCGTGGCTTTAAGTTTCACCGGTGCTTCCTGATTGTGTACCAATACTACGGTGATGTTATCTTTTCCGCCCGCTTGGTTGGCTGCTGCTATCAGGTTTGTTCCTATTTCTTCTAATGTTTTTTGTGCGTTTATTATTTCAGCAATAGCTCCCTTATTGATCATATCCGTCAACCCATCGCTGCACAATAAAAGCAGATCTCCAGGCAAAAAAGGAGAACTGCCGGTTTCAATATAATCAGAGCCAAACGCAACCTGCTCATCAAATCCTAATGCTTTATTGATCTCATTTCTTTTAGGATGAATCATTGCATCCTCTTCTGATAGCCGGCCGGTATCTTCTAAAAACCCAACAAAAGAATGATCTTTTGTAACCTTTACCAGGGACGCATCCCGAAAAAGATACAACCTCGTATCTCCTACATGAGCAAAGTAAAATAGCTTATTTAGTGTATCTGCTATGGCTATAGTAAGCACGCACGCCATTTGGCCATTCGCTTCATTTTTCTGCCGTTCCTTATAAATTTTTTTATTGGCTGCCAACAATGCTTCTTTCATCATCGTAATTACATCACCAGATGGAACCCTGAAATAATCAAGCACTGATTGCCTTGCCATCGATGCGGCTACTTCTCCCCCGGAATAGCCTCCTACTCCATCAATCACACACGCCATTATATATTGATCGTGCAACACCTTTTCGGCAATGAAAGTATCCTCATTGTTTGTGCGCTGCTTGCCCGTGTCAGTTATACCAAAAAAGTTTTCAGCCATTACTCTTTGTGTGAATTTTTAATGTCGCGGAAGTGAGCTACCAAAAGCAGCAAACTTATTACTAACAAAGCCATTGGCAAATAGGAAGACATAGTAGATCAGGCTTTATATAAATTAATACTTACGATGCCATTCAGCACGATCTTGGAATTTACGGGTACTTCGGTCCACGATGGATTTTGCACGTTGCTTTTAGCAACTTCTCTTTCATTGAGGATTGTTTTTTCACCGAAGGAAGCGAGGAAAAATTTATCTTCTTCTTTGCTGTATCGTATGCGTAAATGCGGTGTACTAACCCATTCCGACGGAATAGAAAAAATATTGGAGGCTTCGCGGGAATCGTCTTTTCCGGAAACAACAATTTCTTCTTCCGTCATCAGGTATTCCAATTTGCGGCCGGTAAAAGCTTTATCTGGAAGGGTGGTTTCCAGCCGGGCAAAAATGCTTTTATTAGAGGAAGCAATTTTCCGTTCATCCAGCTGAAAGTCTTCCTGGAAGGGCACTTCATAATAACCTTCACTGTACATGGTAAACCCTTTCAATATATCTGGATTGATATCAAATGTCTGTGCAATACCTGTTTGCCTCGGTATAAAGGTAACCCTGATGTTGTCTTCTTTTTGATAAGCGCCCGGTAGCAGTTTACCAATAAATCCTTTATCGCCCCGGTTATAATCGGGGTGCGCTACAAACCGAAATACCCATTTACTGCTGGAAGGCTCCACTGTTTTTCCTTCATCGCGAAACGCTTTTAGTGAGGCGTAAAATTTCTTAACTGACTCTTGAACAATAAGCCCAAAAATGCCTTTTTTATTATCTGTAAAATCCTTAAAATCGGCTTCGTTGAAAACAATTATGTATTCGTGATAAAAAACAATGCGCTCTGAAAATGATAATTCTTTTACTGATTCGTTGAACTTTTCGCCTATGTATTTATAAACATCATTTGGGGTAATAGAAACCGTTTTTGTTTCGGTATCATAGTTGTCCCTTTTCAAGAACCAGTCATGTAATCCAATGCGTTGCCAGAAAGTATTTTTTGATTTCATTTTTTCAACTCTGACCATAAATGTAGCGGAATTATGATTTATTACCCTGTAACGTTGAATCAAAAAAATATTGTTTGAAGAAAATTTAAAGTTTGAAAAACTAAGTTTTCTGTCGAAGGAAATAAAAAATTTTAATTGCTATCACCTTAATTAAATAGCTGACATTTCTAAGTAGGTTTCCAAAGTAAGTAATGAGATAAATAAAGTATCTTTCTTAATGAAATGAATTTCTATAGTTTTAAAAAAAATTGATCTACTATAATTGTTCTATTTCATTTAAAAAATGATAATGATGAAAAATTTAAATCGTGCTTCTTCTACAAATTTTTTTGTTTCTTTTTTGATGGCTTCTTTTTTCCTTTTTGCATTTAGTTCTTGTGCTAAGAAAATTGTGTTTCCTACATCTACGGTAGTACCTGCGGCCCAAGGGTCAGTAAAAATAAAAAAGGATAAAAACAAAAATTATACGCTTGATGTAACCATCAGCAATCTTGCGGAACCTAAAAGACTTGACCCACCAAAAGAAACGTATGTGGTATGGATGGAAACGGAAGGCAATGGCACCAGAAATATTGGGCAGATAAACAGTTCCAGTGGTTTTCTTTCCAGCAAATTAAAAGCTTCCCTGCATGCTGTTACCCCTTTCAAGCCTATCCGGATTTTCATCACTGCAGAAGATAATGCTAACGTTCAATATCCGGGGATGATGGTAGTACTCAGAACGGATACTTTTAATTAAAACATTATTTACCCGAGCTAAATTTTAAAAATAGCAAATAGAAAAAGGCATTAATTATAATGCCTTTTTCGTGCCTTTACGTATTTTGAATGGATGATTTCACTCATTGGCTTTTCATATACTTTACTTTCCACCCAGGATATGATATCGAGGTAGGCGAAGGACCGGGTTTCAAACCGACTTTTTTCCAAACCTTTTATTTTTTGAAGAAATTTTTCCAGTTCCGGTTTTAATTTATGCTTGGATACCTGGAAAGAACTGCGTAAAAATTTAAACATTTCTTCTTCAATTACGGTCAGGTTTTCCATCTTGGCCATAAAGCGGTACACTGATTTGATCAGGTATTCCAATATATCAAAATTCCCAATTTCATAATGGGCCATCAGGTGCATCAACCGGGCATAGCATTGCAGATCGTACCGAAGATCTACATTGTCATTAATGATGCGTTGCAGGTAGTCAATAGACGTTTTGTAATCGCCACTGCCAAAATAAAGTGATGCAATTTTGTAATTAAATACGAGTATCCGGTGGCGGTCAAGGTACAAAGTAACCTCGCTTAATTTTTCTTCTATATACGGCACCAAGGCTAGTCCTTCTTTAAAGGTGCCGTGCATGAAATGCTGGTTAATTTTTGATGTGTACAGATACATGAACGCCTGCACCCGAAAGTTATCATGCTGGACAGCAATTTCCGATGATGCAAATTCTTCAAACACTTTTAAAACTTTATCAAACTGCTGATGGTTGCGCAAATCAAAATGAGCATTCAGCAGGTTGTGCATTCCTTTTATGTAATGCCCTGTTTCCACCGCTTTCATGGTTGGTTGTTCGCCAAAAAGATCAACCCACTTTTGCGTGTACCGGTAATACATAAGAAAATCCTGGCGTATAAAAGCATACCAGCAGTAGCTTTGATAGAGATACAGGCGCTCGTAAAAGCCAGTGAATTCAAAAGCATTTGGAGGAAGGTGGTCTAAAAAAAAGGACCTGACTCCGGTTTCATCTTTCTCGTTTCGGGCATGTCCATTTTTTACGTACCAGCTGTATAACTGCAGCGCCAGATTAGATAACTGGGTTATTACTTTTCTTCTTTCATGCACCTCATTGGCTTCCGTTGTCAGGCGGTCTGCCCGGTCTTGCATGCTGCGGGTGATGTGCAGTGTTTCAATTTTTTTTTCTAAAGAAATAACCTGAATTAAGATAGTGTCCTGACTGTTAGAAACAGCTTGCTCTTTTACTTTATCCAATATTTTTAAGCTTTGCAGATAAAGACCTTTATTGTATAAAATACGGGCATAATCAAGTTGTTCATTCAATTGCAGCTCTAAGTTCTCAGTGCTTTTTAAAAGGCGCAAACTCGCCAGTATCTGCTTGTACAAATGGGCTTTTAAGTTGGATAGCTGAGGCTTTTCAATGCCGGGAAGTTTTTTTAAAAGAAGCTTTTCATCGTACTCTTTTAATTTGTCCAACGCATCAAAAAGCTGAATGATCTTTAGGTCCTCTTTCGCTGAATTGCGCTTGATATATAGTTTGAAATTCCGCTTTTCCGATTTTTCAAGGGAATGAATTAACTGATATAATATGTCGGCAAACCGATTGGGCATAATAAAAAAAATCTTCTGAAAGTCAGTACTACAAAGGGTTTTAACAAAATTTAACAGCCTTAGGCATAATTAAAGGGCAATCATTTTATTCAAGATCGTACCATGACTCATCCTACTTTTGTTTCAGAAAGGGTTAGGAAATTGGATGCAAACATCAAACAAATACAGTAACCTTCCTTTTCAAAATCAGTAGTGAAGCCAACAATAAGAATTAATTAAGATTTTCATATAGCAAGCAATCGTTAGACGCCCGCTGTTTCTACAGTGGGCTTTTTTTTGCGCAATAGTTATTTATTGTTTGATAATAGCCTTCTACATCTGACCTTCTTTGTCATAGCCAACTTCAACAAATCAATAAAAACGACCTTTTTAAAATTCGGCTTGCAATTAAATAAGCTAGTGATTCAAAACATTGTAAAAATAGCTAGGCTGAATTTCTACCCGCATTGATAATGCCAAAGGAAGTGCGCACAACCAATTTTTCATACAGCTTCTTTTCTTTTGAGGCATCATTCTTTTTTTCCATCTCTCTTATTCTGGCCATTGCATATTGTTGTATGGTAGTAAGAGGCAGCACAATCCGTTCCCGCATTCCAATCGACAATTGATCTACCGGGTAGTCACTCATTAATTCGCTTTTGCCACTCATTAGAAAAAGATACTTTTGAGTTCGTTCAAATTCTTGAAAAATCATCTGCCATATTTCACCGTACTGAGGATCATCGGCCAAAAAAGCTGTTAGAGGAAAGAAACATTTTTTCATCGCCATTTCACAATTATCCATCAACGTTTTAAAGTATTGCGACCGCTGGTACAAATGAGAAATGGCCGGTAATTTTCCTCTTTTTTCCAATGCTTCCAATGCGGTACCTACCCCATAAAAACCCGGCACGTTTTGTTTGATCTGGCTCCACGAACCTACAAATGGAATAGCTCGCAGGTCCTTAAGCGAAAGCTGTGAAGACCCGCCCCGCTTCACCGGCCGGCTGCCAATATTTGTTTCTCCATAATATTTTACGGGACTGATGTGGGACAAGTAATTTAAAAATTGTGAATGATTTTTTAATTCTTTATACGCCTCGTAACTGACATTTGATAATTCCTGTAACACCTGCTCCTGCTCCTCTGAAAGTGTTTTTGAATTTGCAGAAAACAACTCATTGGTGATGCCGGCATTTAGCAATTGTTCCATGTTGAACTGTGCCGTTTCCACCGTACCAAAGTTGGAGCTTACTGTTTGCCCTTGTATGGTTAAATGAATTTCTTTTGTTGAAATATTTTTACCCATGGATGCATAAAACTTATGTGTTTTACCTCCACCTCTTGCCGGAGGGCCACCACGGCCATCAAAAAAAACAACTTCAATACCGTATTGCCTTGATATAGCTGTAAGTTCTTCTTTCGCTTTATATATACTCCAATTGGCCATCAGGTACCCGCCATCTTTGGTGCCATCTGAAAAACCCACCATAATGGTTTGCTTATTCCTCCTTAGTTGCAGGTGCTGCCGGTAGCTTTCATTTTTGTAAAGGGAAGCCATGATATAAGGTGCTTGCTTGAGGTCATCAATCGTTTCAAAGAGCGGAACAATATCCACCGTTAAAGTTGCTTTTTCCCAACCACTAAGCAAAAACAAACCATATACTTCCAACATATTAAGCGCATTCTCACAATGGCTGATGATATACCGATTGCAGCCTTCTTCGCCATTTATTTCCTGTATTGTTTTGATGGCTTTCATGGAGTAAAATGTATCTCGTGTCCGTTCATTTTGGTACCGTTCCGGATTTGCCTGCGTCGAGATGGAAGTTAAAACGCCTGTCTTTTCTCCTTCGGTAAGCAAGGAATAGTTTGCAGGTATTATAGATTCATTCTGAGCCACTTCTTTCAATACTTCGGTCAAAATGCTGCTGTCTTGCCTTACATCTAATACGGCAAAGTATAAACCAAAAACGGATACCTTGTTGATCAGGTCTTCTACCATGCTTACAAAAAGACCGTTGTGTTCTTTGACAATGATTTCACGAATGTGTATTAAATCATTTTTGATTTCTTCCTTGGTTATGGTTAGTTGCTGATCCTGGGAAAAAAGGCAGTTGTATAAAGTACTTTCAAGCGCTGCTACCAACGGTTCTACACCTTTAAACGTAAGCCTGCGCTTTAATTTTCGAACATCAAAATAATAACATTTAATAATGCTGTTTCTCAGGGCATCAGCTACTTTTAGGGTTGTTTCAGCTGTTACATTCGGGTTGCCATCCCGGTCGCCACCCGGCCAAAAGCCCATGCTAATGATAGAGTGATTTTCATTGATTGCTTCCGGCAATTGAGCCTTTAAAAAACTCACTATTCTACCAGCCGCATTGTAAAAAACATTTTCTAAATACCAGATAAGACTTACCGCTTCATCGTAAGGTGTTGGCTTTTGTTTTTGTAAAAAAGGCGTCTTTCCAAGTTGTTGTAAATACGTATTAACCCGGGCCGTTTTATTTTCTTTTAATGCTTTAGAAAGATCATGGATGATGCCTAAAACAGAACCTGGATAAAACTGCGTGGGATGCGCAGTAAGTACCAACCGTACCGAAAAGTCCTGAAGTTTTTTAGCCATTTCCGGTTGTAAATTATCCTGTGCTATTAATGCTTCTAATTGCTTTAAAGAACCAATTCCATTGATGTCTGTTATTTCATTAAACGCAGCATCTTCAAGCGCATCAAAGAGTACAACCTGTCGCTCTGCGTATTGCACAAAGCGAAATAAAAGATCAATTTTTTCCCCATCTGTTGTATAGGTTGTAAACCGATTAAAGAAATCTTCAATAATCATTTCAGGACTTTCTTTTTTGTTATACCCTTCCTCACAATGATTTAGCAACATGGAAAGCAGCACTCCTGTTTTTTCTATCCGATGAAAAGGCAAGGCAGTAAAGAGACTATTGTACAACTGAAACTTGATACCTACATAATCTTTAAAACGCTCCAGGTTTTTTAATAAAAAATGATCCATTGCTAATTAATTTTTTAATTGCGCTGCCGCCGGCGCACCTTAAAAGTACTTTAAACTTAATTGAGGATTAATTGAAAGTGCTTTTGTTGGCAATGCTTATTGGGCCTCATTTTTTTATAAATACTGGAATAAATTTTCATTCATACATGGCTTGCTTTTTTGCCTACAATAAGATGAAAGACTTTACTACCATGCTTTAGAAAGGGAGGCCATAAAAAAGTTTGCCATCTTTCCCTATATTCCCGAAGCATTGATTTAAAATTTACAAAATGCGGAAATTGTATTTTTAAATAAAAAAAATGGAAAATTCCTGGGGTTTAAAATGGGATGAACGATATAGTAAGAAGGAATATGCTTATGGGGAATTACCCAATGAATTTTTAAAAGAACAATTAAAAAAATTACCTGTTGGTACCATACTTTTTCCGGCCGAAGGAGAAGGAAGAAATGCAGTGTACGCGGCACAAATGGGATGGACCGTTTCTGCATTTGATATCAGCAGGCATGGCCAAAAAAAAGCAGCGCTATTAGCGGAAAGAAAAGGTGTAACAATTGATTACCAGGTAGGCGATCTTAAAATGATCCATTACGCAGTTGATCATTTTGATGCCATTGCTTTGATCTACGCACATTTTCCGGCACCTATTAAATCGGAAATGCATCAAACGCTAAGCAATTATCTCCGCCCCGGAGGTACTCTTATTTTTGAAGCCTTTAGCAAAAGTCATCTTGCATATCAGGAAAAAAATGAAAAAGTAGGAGGACCCAAAGACCTTCCTTCTCTTTTTTCAATTGAAGAAATAAAATCTGATTTTAGCCACTTTGAGGTGGAACTATTAGAAGAAACAGAAATCATACTTAATGAAGGAACGTACCACAAAGGTCAGGGATCTGTTATTCGTTTTGTAGGAAAAAAAAGACACAAGTCAATATAGCCAACAAAACTAATTGTGTAAAGAAACAGGCAACTAATTCACTTTTTATTTTCGTTGACGGGTCCGGTAAGAATTCAATTTTTCTTTAATAATTACATCGATTGGCTGACCCATTACTTTACTTTCCAGCCAGGAAACTATATCCAGATATGCAAAGGCTCTTGCTTCAATGGGATTTTTTTCAAACACTTTTAACTGAGCCAATAAGCTTTCAAAAGCGGGTTTTAATTCGGGCGGAGAAAGATGAAAAGACTGCCGCAAAAATTTAAAGATTTGTATTTCAACGATACTCA
>JBDSBL010000166.1:0-13190 GCA_039921625.1 Chitinophagaceae bacterium | reverse complement strand
GTGGATAGTCGTTTTTAGTATTTCATTTTAGAAAGTAACGGCAATACTTTCCATCTTTAATTTAAAAAAAAAGGTCACTTTATAATTGCCACATAAAAAATTTGAACAGGGCAGCACTTACTTTTATACAGAAGAAAATAATTCTTACATATACAAACCACCATCCACACTTACTACCTGCCCGGTGACATAACTACTTAAATCAGATGCGAGGAAAAGAGTGACATTGGCAATGTCTTCTGCCGTACCAAACCGGCCCAAGGGGATGCCAGCTTTGTATTTATCCGCTGCTTCTCCTTCTTTTAAATACCCGGTCATGTCTGTCTCTACAAAGCCCGGTGCCACGGCATTGCAGCGAATATTACGGCTTCCTAATTCTTTGGCAATTGACTTGGTAAACCCAATAATGCCTGCCTTGGAGGCTGCATAACTTCCTTGCCCTCCATTACCCATTAACCCAATAATAGAACTCATATTAATAATAGATCCGCTCTTTGCTTTCATCATAGGCCGGATCACTTGCTTGGTCATATTGAATACACTTTTCAAGTTGATGTTCATTACATCATCCCACTGTTCCTCTGTCATCCGCATCAGTAAATTGTCTTTTGAAATGCCGGCATTATTGACACAAATATCCACCGCACCAAACTCTTTTAATACTTCCGCCACCAAAGTTTCACATGCAGCAAAGTCACCTGCATTGCTTTTATATGCTTTTGCTTTTACCCCAAAGGCCAAAAGCTTTTCTTCTAAAGCAGTTGCTTTTTCCGCACTGCTATCGCTTACATAACTAAAGGCAACATGGGCTCCTTGTTCTGCAAATTTTAAAGCAATTCCTTCGCCTATTCCTCGTGCTGCTCCGGTAATAATGGCCACTTTGTTTTCGAGTAGTTTCATATTTGATTATTTTTTCAACGTCAACAAATGTAGTATTATGCTGCCTTCCATTTACCACTCTTATATTTCCTTTTTACTAAAAACGCGATGCTTTCCTTCCGGTCCCCATACTACCTCTCGGGTTAGAATTATTTTTGATGTCCTTGAAAAATAATACGACAGCCAATGCTAGTTTTATTTTTAAAATTGGTGAATTGGAGAATGCCTCATTTATAATTTAATGAAGAAACCGTATGGTAATATCAAACAATAAAAATTTATAAATAACCTGCACAATTATGTTGTGCACAAAATAAAAAAGTAAGGCAATACCGATTGCTTTTCTGGTGCTTACACCATAAAAACGTTTGACGGCCACCACTACATAGAGTTCCATTATCAGGTACATAATAATACCCAAAAAGGTATCCCCCATCGGCAGGTAATTGCCAGTTACTTTATGATGAATGGCCTCAAAAAGCCAAAGCAAAAGTGGAAGAACCATAAAGCCCCAAATGAGGTACACACTATTTATTTCTGTGGCAAACACCATTTGATCAAAAAAGTATCGACGCTTTTTATACGTGACTGCCCAAAAAAATAATGCGGTAAAAGGGATTAATATGACCAACAAAAATTTGGAAACTTTTTCCGCCGTATGGTGGAAGGCTTCTGTTAGTTGCGGGTCGTTCCAATGATGCTGCTGCGCTACCTGTGTCGCTTTTTTCATAGCATAGGCGCCATATACATTGTGATGTACATGATAATATAAGTGCATGTTCAACCCTTCAAAGACCGGAAATAATAAATAAATAACCACTAATAGAAAAAACAGGGACAGGGGCTTAAATAACGTTTTGCGAATACCATTACAATAGCTTTCAGAAAGTTTGCCCGGCCGGGTAGCAATAAATTTGAGTGTCGTAAGTAAGGTGCCTTCAAAATGAGTAATAAAATGCAGGCCTTCTTCTACAAAATGAAGGATGGATTTATCGTGTTCCGTATACACTTTTTCCCCGCATAGGTTGCAGTATTTGCCCTTAAAAACATGGCCACAAGCTTTGCAGGTGATAGATGGAGAATGCATATTGCTATGCAATGAAAGTAAGAATTTCTTCAATCAATTTGCGGTCGTTGCTTAAACGTGGCACCTTGTGCTGCCCACCTAATTTGCCTTTGCTCTGTAGCCAGCTATCAAAGGTGTTTACAGGAACCGATTTGATAACGGGAGAAGATAAAGCAATGTCTTTATATCTTTTTGCTTCATAATCACTGTTTATGTTTTTCAAAGCCGCATCCAATTCATTACCAAAATCTGATATACTGGAAGGCTCTTTTTGAAACTCTATCAACCACTCATGCGCTCCATTGGCGGTGGACGAAAAATATACCGGAGCGGCTGTATAATCTTTTACCAAGGCACCGGTTTTTTCACTTGCCAGCGCAATAGCCTTGTCTGAATTATCAATGATCACTTCTTCACCAAAGGCATTCATAAAATGTTTTAACCGGCCAGAAACCTTGATGCGAAAGGGTTTTAGAGATGTAAACTGCACCGTGTCGCCAATAAGGTAGCGCCACAATCCTCCATTAGTAGTGATCACCAGCGCATAATTTTTACCAAGGGCTACCTCACCTAATTGAAGTGTTTTCGGATTTTCTTTTCCCCATTCCTCCGCCGGCAAAAATTCATAAAATATTCCGTGCTCACAAAGGAGCAACATGCCTTCCGCATTTATATCATCCTGCCCGGCTATAAATCCCTCCGAAGCATTATACATTTCGAGGTAATTGATTGGGCTGCCCATCAATTGCTCAAACTGCGCTTTGTAGGGCACAAAGGATACACCTCCGTGCATGTACAACTCCAGGCTTGGCCATACTTCTTTGATGTTTTTTTTGCCGGTTACTTCTAAAATTCTTTTTAGCAAAACAATCAGCCAGGTAGGCACTCCGGCCATGGAGGTTACGTTTTCGTGTATCGTAGTTTGCGCTAGTTTTTCAATCTTGCTTTCCCATTCATCCATCAATAAAACGGACAGCTCGGGAGTACGGATCCAGTTGGTCCAAAAAGGAGAATTCTGCATCACTACGGCACTAAGATCTCCATAGTGAATGTCTTCTTCAAATTGAGAAACCTGATGGCTACCTCCAATCACCAGTGATTTGCCGGTAAGCAGGTCACTTTCCGGATGCGATGCATAGTAGAGTGCCAAAATATCCTTTGAGGCTTTGTAATGATTTTCTTTGAGGCTTTCTTCACTTACAGGAATGAACTTGCTTTTGTCCGATGTGGTACCGCTGCTTTTAGCAAACCAGGAAACGGGTGTATTCCAAAGTACATTTTCTTCGCCCTGCATCATGCGGTCTATGTAGGGTTTATGATCTTCGTAATCCTGTATCGGTAATTGCTGCTTGTATTGTTCCAATGTTTGTATCGAAGAAAAGCGGTGCCTGCGGCCAAAGTCAGTGTACTGGCCTGCGGCCACTAAGTCTTGCCACACCATATTTTGGGTGGTAACAGGGTCCACCATCCAAAGCTCAATGGTGGAAAGACGAAAACGGGCCAGTCGGGAAAGTGCCGGACTCAAAAACTTCATGCGCCGGCAAGATAAAAAAGAACAGCGAGTAAAAACGCTCCTCGATAGAAGATGCATTGGAAAGAAATAAAGATCACAAGAGCTGTATAGATAGGACTTCGGTAAAAAAAGAAAAAGGAAATAAGAAACTTATTAGTTGAGAAGGCGATAAATAGTGGTTTAAAAATAAATGATTACAAATCCCCCATCGAGTTTTCAGGATTCATTTCCTGCAGCAAATAATCTTTGCGTTTCAATTCAAAGTTGCGGCCGAGGTACAATCGCTTCACCTGATCATCGGCCGCCAGTTCTTCTGCCGTGCCGTGTTTGAATATTTTTCCTTCAATTAATAAGTAAGCCCGGTCGCAAATAGAAAGGGTTTCTGTCACATTATGATCGGTAATCAATATGCCAATATTCTTGAATTTTAACCGGGCAACAATGGCCTGAATATCTTCTACGGCAATGGGATCAATTCCGGCAAAAGGTTCATCCAGCAATATAAATTTTGGATCCACCGCTAAGGCTCGGGCTATTTCTGTACGGCGTCTTTCGCCCCCGCTCAATACATCACCATTGCTTTTGCGCACATGGGTTAATCTAAATTCTTCAAGTAATGATTCTACTTTTTCTTTGCGTGCTTTTTTATTCATGGTGGTCATTTCCAGCACGGCCATCAGGTTATCTTCCACACTTAGTTTGCGAAATATAGAAGCCTCTTGCGGCAGGTAGCCAATGCCTAACCGGGCCCGCTTGTACATGGGCAGGGAGGTGATGTTTACTTCATTCAAAAACACCTCTCCTTCGTCTGGTTTTATAAGGCCAACCACCATATAAAACGTAGTTGTTTTTCCGGCCCCATTCGGCCCTAATAGCCCAACGATCTCTCCTTGGTTTACCTCCACAGATACATGATTCACCACCGTGCGGCTGCCGTATCTTTTTACTAAATCAGAGGTGTGAATGGTAATGCTCAAAGAATAAGTTTGGGTAAAAGTAAGGGGAAACCAAATTCTACACGGAGGTTAAAATAGGCTTTGCTTTTAATTAACGCCGTGGTACTTTTGCCTCTCATAAATTTTACATGCACGTTATTGATCACATAAAAGAAGGTAAAAGCGCACTCGTTTCGTTTGAAGTACTGCCGCCACTAAAGGGCAAAGACATAAAATCTCTCTGGCAGCACCTTGATCCGTTGGTGGAGTTTAATCCGGCTTTTATTAATGTGACCTATCACCGCAGCGAAAGCATGTTCAAGCGCAAAGCTGATGGCACATTTGATAAAATAGAAGTACGCAAACGGCCAGGTACAGTAGGCATTTGCGCAGCCATCATGAACCGGTATAAAGTAGATGCCGTGGCGCACCTTATTTGTGGTGGCTTTAGCAAACAAGAAACGGAAGATGCCCTCATTGACCTTAATTTTTTAGGTATAGACAATGTGCTAGTGCTCCGCGGAGATGCTCCCCGAAATGAAACCTACTTTGAGCCCGAACCCGGTGGCAACCACAATGCACTGGAACTGCTGCAGCAGGTAATGAATATGAACAATGGCATTTACCTGGAAGATGATTTAAAGAACGCCGTAAAAACGGCCTTTTGCATTGGCGTAGCCGGATATCCTGAAAAACATTTTGAATCGCCCAACCTGCAAACAGACCTGCACTACCTCAAAGCAAAAGTAGATGCCGGTGCAGAATACATAACCACGCAAATGTTTTTCGACAACAACAAGTATTTTGATTTTGTAAAAAACTGCAAAGAAGCTGGTATCGATGTACCCATTATTCCCGGGCTAAAACCAATAACTACTAAAAAACAACTTACGGTCATTCCTCGCACCTTTCACGTAGATATTCCCGAAGCGCTTTCGTCAGAAGTATTAAAATGCAAAACCGACGAAGAAGTGGAGATTGTAGGTACCGAATGGCTGCTGCAACAATCAAAAGAATTAAAAGCAGCAGGCGTGCCGGTGCTGCATTATTACACATTGGCCAAGCCGCATGTGATTGTAAATGTGGTGAAGGAAATACTTTAGCAAGCATCCTAAAAACTCATTAGCAGTATACAATTTAGTGGGGCAAGACTATTAATGATATAGTGCTCTTATTTTGTTTCCAGCTCCAGAATAACTATTAACCGCCTGTTGCGATGCTCCGTTCAACACCTGTAATTCTTTGGAGCCTATCATAATTCATTCCTTCGTTATTCAATTATTTAGGACATCAATTAGAATATGATCTCCTTACTTTCTGATTAATTATCTTATTGCCTGTATCAAAAAAAAAGGTCATTTTTATAAAACCTTTCTTTTACGTTTTCTATCACCCGTTCATATAAAGAAAAGGCACACTCCCTACCTCCCAAAACATTAATCCGGACGGCCTTCATTTATCCCCTTACCCCCTGAAGCATTTTATAAGTACCCCCACCAAACTTCTAAAATCTGCTTATGGCATACACACTATCACTTTTAAAAAACAACTACCAGCAACTATTTGATACCTGCCGTATAAAAGAAGCAGTGTATCCGGATGTAGATGCCTGCATCAATAAAATGATAGCAGCAAAAAGCAGGTATGATGTAGTGGCAACTAAAACAAATATTCCGTGGTACTTTATAAGCATTGTGCACAACTTAGAATGCAGTGGCTCCTTTACCTGCCACCTGCACAATGGAGACCCATTGACGGCCCGCACAGTGCAAGTACCAAAGGGACTTCCTAAAGATGGAAATCCACCCTTTGCGTGGGAATACAGTGCAGAAGATTCTCTTCGGTATAAAGAATTGGACAAGTGGACAGACTGGTCCACAGCCGGGTTGCTATATCAGATGGAGCGGTATAATGGATTTGGCTATCGAACAAAACAAATAAACACACCCTACCTATGGAGTGGATCCAACCAATACAGCAAAGGAAAATATACGGCAGATGGCAAGTTTAGTTTTAATGCCGTTTCCAAACAATTGGGAGCTGCGGTAATGTTACGCCGCCTAAGCGAAAAAGGTTTACTTACCGGCCAGGAAACAGACCTTGTAACGCAGGTAAAAATAGCGGGAGCTATAGTAACCTTTGGCCCTGACAACTACAGCGCCACCGCAGAAAAGCTGCAGGTATTGCTGAATCGCCTTGGCTTTCACCTCCGGGAAGATGGCCATGCCGGCAACCTCACGTCTGATGCTTACAAAAAACTTACGGGTACCTATTTAGCTGGAGATAAACGGATGTAATCATTCACCAATAATTCTAAAACCAAAATTAAATAGTATGGAAATTAAAGTGGTTCGCCTCGTGCTGAATGGCAAAAGCACGCTTGGAAAAATGTATGTCAACAACACATTTTTTGCTTACACCTGCGAGGATACGGTACGGGAACTTGGTGCTGATTGCAAAGGAAAAGTACTGCACGAAACGGCTATTTCTTATGGCCGGTACGAGGTTATTTTAAGTTTCAGCAATCGGTTTCAAAAGTACCTGCCTTTGCTTTTGAATGTTCCTTGTTTTGAAGGGATTCGCATCCACGGAGGCAATACTGCTGCGGATTCTGAAGGATGCATCCTGGTAGGTGGAGAAGGTGATCTGAAGACAAAAATCTGGAATTGCGCCACTAAAGTAAACGCACTGGTAGCCCTATTGAAAAGCGTAGAAAGAAAGGAAAAAAGCTGGATCAGCATTGAAAAAATGATAGTGGCTTCCACCCGGGAATGGGTAGCTCTTAAAAAAGAAAAAGCAATCCGTAAACCCGCTTCAGTAACGGCATTACCCTCCAATAAAAAAAGAAAACTGAAACATGTTTAACAGTGTAGCTCTTGATGTATTTCTAGGTCTGATCTTCATTTTTCTATTGTATAGCCTGCTCACCACCATCATCATGGAGATTATTGCACACTACATGAGCCTGCGGCCAAGATTGCTGATGAAAGCCCTGCGCCGAATGCTGGAAGACAATCAGGCTGAAATCTTTGGAATAAGAAAAAGCTGGACGGCATTAGATGTACTCACGGATATAAAGGAATCCGTAAAGCGATACTTTTATCCCTTCCAAAACCTGCCGTTGCTGGAGCGCTTTTACAAGCACCCAACTATTAAATATTTAGGAGAAAGCAAGTCATCGAGCAAGCCTTCTTATATGCAGCCCGGCAATTTTTCTCAAACCACAATCCAGCTTTTTCGCGGTGATCACTACCATCCATCGGTCAGCCAGATTGATGCTATTGAGCAATTTTTATTTACAGAAGCGCCGCAAATATTGGAGCAATTCAATAAGCACCGGCACTGGATATTGAATGATGACCTTTTAGAAAAACTATTGTTGAAACAGGATATGGATTTGCCTTTGCTGGTAAAAAAATTAAAAGAATATAAGAATAGCCCCATCCGCTACACCACCCGCAAAACAACGCTTCACCAATTAGTAACAGAGGTTGAAAAAATGGGATCTATAGAAGATGTAAAAGCATACCGGGTATCACTGGCTCCTGTTTTCAATAATCTCCCAAAAAAAATAAGTGCGGAAACACTAAAGCATTTTCAAAATCTTTTTCATGATGCGCAATATGATATTGACCGCTTTGGTGAACGACTGGAGATTTGGTTTAAAGAAACAATGGAACGCTGCACCGGTTGGTACAAAAGGCAAACGCAAACCATCTTAATTATTCTCGGTTTTACAATAGCGGTTATCGGCAATATTGATACCCTTAAAATTTATAAGATTCTTTCAAAAGATAAAAACGTACGAAGCCAGATGGTGACGATGGCCATACAAGCACAGGAAAAATATGCACCTACCATAGACCGGTTGAAAAGCAAAGTAGACACAATAAGACGAAGTGCAGACAGCATGCAGGTAAGTACTATTGTGCTTACTACCGGTGATAGCTTGTTGGATAAAACCTATAAAACCTTGCAGGCAGATATGGAAAACTCCGGCAGCATGCTGGGGCTTGGCTGGCAGTGCTCCGATAGTTGTAAAAAGTACCAACAACTTCAAAATAATCTTGATACTTATTTGCAAAAATTAAAAGAACTGCGGAAAGAAAATCCGGTTGATCAAGGATTGGAGCAGCGATACAACGATTCCATTAATGCACTCTCACCAATGGTTACGGCCGGCCTTGAGCGCTACAACCACCATTCGAATGGTTGGTCCATATTAGGATGGCTCATCACAGCATTAGCCATTTCATTAGGGGCTCCTTTTTGGTTTGATATGTTGAATAAAGTGATTCGCTTACGATCTTCTGGAGTGCGGGAAGGCAATGGCAAAAACACTGCCTCAGAACAAAATAAAGCCACGCCCCTAAATAGAAAAGGATGATCCGAATCTGCAGCACCTATTTAAATGTACGGGTTGGAAGTCCTGCCACTTCAGCACCTTCCTTTATATTTTTAACACCCGGAGAAGTTGTAGACGTATCCGAAACAGTACCGGGCACTATGCTGGAAGGTAATAACCGGTGGTATAAAGGCACCGGAGATTCCTATTATTGGAGTGGTGGATTTGAAGGAGCTCAATCCCATTCCTTTCGCATCATAGCCACTGCAAATCCAGCGCAGCAACTATTAAATTATAATGCATTGATGGATGGTTTGGATAAAAAACTGTTAGCCAATTTGGGCGGCGAAACGAGCATTGCCATCCTAGATACCGGATATTCTTTTGAGCATCCAGATCTGCAAAAAGTAACGGTGACAGACAGTAAAAACTTTATAGCTCAAAATGAAAATATAGAAGATGACAGCATCCATGGCCACGGCTCGCATATACTTGGATTGATGGGAGGCTCGGCCACCGGCATCAAAGGTATAGGTGGATTAGCGCCTATGGCGAAATATCAAATTTATAAAGTGATGCCTTCTTCAGAAGATGCATCTGTGGATACATTAATGCAAGCCTGGCAACATATGCAGGCCTCCTGCCTTCCTCATATAGTGAACATGAGCCTGAGTATATCCGGGCTTGAATACCTGAGTGTAAAGCCATTTTTAGAAACCTTTACCACTCAAACTATTTGCGTGGTGGCGGCAGGAAATAATGAAGATTTGCTGGCGGATAAAAAAGGAATGTATGCATTGGCAAAACATCCGAACGTACTATCTGTAGGTAGTGTAAGCAAAGAATTCTTTCTGAATAATCCGGCTCCGGTTTTTCATCCGCGCCTTGATTTTATTGTACCCTTAGTGGACCTTTGGTCCTGCTCCAATGAAAAGGAAAATGCATATAAAAAATTAGGCGGCTGCAGCATGGGCACGGCTATTGTTACGGGCATTGCGTCCCTACTACTTTCGGCACAGCCCCCTCTTAAAGCCAATCCCACGGCAATGCGCAGCGCATTAAAAGAAGTAGCCCTTTCCTATTCTTCTTATTTGTTTTCCACTTTTAATCTTTTAAAACCATGAGCTCTAAAAACACCTTTGCCGCTATTATTTTACTGCTGCTTTCTGGTCCAAGCTTTTGCCAATATGCTTTTGAAGATGCGATGACCTTAAGAAAATTTGTTTTGGATCCAAAGAGAGGGGTGTTGAAAAGGGAGGATACCGTGCTCGCTATTTTGGCTCAATACATTGACGCTCCTGCTTCCCGTAATAAGGCCCTCATTCATTCTTTACTCATAGAGGAATTTAATGTGAATGATACTGCTGATGCCAATCCATTTATTGAATTAGGAGGAGGGTCAGAAGGAATGTTCACCGGCACCTTGGCTCCACTCGTTTCGGCAGGCTCCAAAGCATTGGGAAACACCGATGTAACCCGCTTTGCAGACGGACTTTCCAAGTTTTTAGTGCAGCGGGTAAAGCAAGAATTATCAGTTACTTTTTTTGAACATTTTCAGGATGCATTGGATACTAAAGAGAATAAAAATTTAAAAATACTGTTTGTCAACACTTCTATTATGTTGCATACGGTGGGCCGGGATATATACCAATTTTCATTATACCTGCAAGCCTTGCGGGAAGCATTTGTACGCGACCTAGATAACCTTCCTGAAACGTTCCCCAAGGTGATCAACGAGCCACAGTTTGATACTTATTTTCAGAAAATTGATCCCCCTTATTTAAGAGAACTGCTTACCTATGGATTGTACGTGACGAGGAGCCTGCGCCGCAGTGTGCATCCGGGCACTATGATTGAAGAATTTCCCCTAAAAAAAACTACGAATGACAACTCGTTTAAAGATGTAAATGCGGCACTGCAAACAGCCCAAGTTTTTTCAATGTCATTGAAAAATACAACCAACGATAAAAAATATTGGATTGAAGCAGAAGACCTAAAAAAGCTACTGGATGACTCTGTTGCTTTTAAAATTTATCTGGGACTTATTTATGAGAAAACAAAAAATATTTCCTTTAGCAATGGCGGAACCTTGCAACATATTATGAAAGAAGAGGCAGGCAACCTTGAAGGTTTTTATTCTTTTGTCTCTTCCTTTTTTGATAGGATACAAGATGTGAAAGAAGCCGTAACTACCTTGGCAGATAAAGCAAAAACAGAGCGAAGCAAAGAAGATTTTAGCCATTATTTTCAAGCCACTTTAGCCTTGCTTAGTGGCAATGAAGTGATGCAACAATTTCCTGCATTTCCTATTTCACTAATGGGCCGCTACCCCGCTTTTGTGTCCCTGGCAGATAATACGGCCAATCTTTATTTAAATATCAACAGCAAAAATTATTCAGCAGGCGTTTTTAGAGTAGTAACTATTTATGATATTCTAATAGCCGGTGATAACGGTAAAAAAACAGATAAAAATTATACCTCATTTCGCAAACAGCTTATTAAGTATGGAACTTTTTTGGCCCTGGTAGCAGAGGCAAAAAGCTCTGATGAAGTGAAAGGTGCCATTGAAGCAGTAGCCTTGCCGGTAGGCAGCGCATCCATAAAAAAACATGCGATAACGAACGTAGCTCTTGGTGCTTATGTGGGTCCGTTCTTAGGATTTCAAAAGCTTGCGAGTGATCGAAAATCAAAAATAGCAACCGGTATTTTTTCGCCGGTGGGTTTGTCGCTAAGCACCAGCTTGGGAAGTGCGGTGCGGCCAGGTTCTCTTACTCTTTTCTTTTCAGCAATTGATGTAGGCGCCCTTACTACTTTTCGTTTTAGCAATCCTACAGATACACTTTCCGGCGATGTAAAAGTAAAACTAAGCCAGATAGTAGCACCGGGTGTACACCTTGCCTATGGCTTTCCTAAGTGGCCGCTATCTATAGGAGTAGGCCACCATTGGATGCCGCTTTTAAGTAAAATAGAAAGATCACAAGCAACCTTGTTTGATTCAAAAGGAAGACGGTGGCAGTTGTTTGTTGCCGTGGATATTCCGTTGCTAAATTTTTACAATAAGGAACGGTAAGAATACATCGCAACTGAAACAGATCCATTTCAAAAAATTATTTTGTTATGTTTCTAAAGTAATCGCATTAGCAAAATGCAAGTGAGGTCAATCAAGAAATATATCCGTCATTAATTCCTGTGTTCCATTGACAGCATAATGAGAAAAGTCAGTAATGCCTTCAGTAGCCAACACTTCTTCATCAATAAAAAATTGGCCGGTACAGGTATCCGATGGCTTGCTGACTATTGCAAAGGCAGCGTCAGCAACAATCTCCGGCGTTCTGCTTTTTTGAATCACGTAATCGCCACCCAATAAATTTTGCACTGCGGCGGTGGCAATAGTTGTTTTAGGCCACAAAGCATTTACGGCAATGTTGTATTTTCTTAATTCTTCTGCAAGACCCAATACCACCATGCTCATGCCATATTTACTGATGGTATAAGCTACATGTTTGCCAAACCATTTTGGGTTTAAATTGATAGGAGGAGAGAGTGTAAGAATGTGTGCATTTTCAGATTTCTTCAAATAAGGTATGCAGGCTTTACTCATTAAAAAGGTACCCCGTACATTGATGCTTTGCATGAGGTCATACCGCTTTGCTTCCGTTTGTTCTGTTGATGTCAGGTTAATGGCGCTTGCATTGTTTACCAATATATCAATGCCCCCAAAGGTTCGTACTGCTTCTGCCACCGAACGCATTATTTCCTCTTCATTTCGTACATCTAACTGCAAGGCAAGTACTTGGGCTCCGGTAGCTTTTATTTCTTCGGCAGCCGTATAGATAGTGCCTTCCAGCTTTGGATGAGGCTCCACCGTTTTAGCACCTATCACAATATTGGCTCCTTCCTTTGCAAATTTTAGTGCAATTGCTTTACCAATACCCCGGCTTCCTCCGGTTATAAATACTGTTTTATTTTTTAATGACATAGCCACAAGTTATAAAAAAGAAAGCCACCCTTTTGGTGGCTTTGCTTAATTAAGATTCTATTGCTATAGGTTTTGATTGCATAATACTTTCAATGCGTTCCAACACCTCGGGAGTAAGCTTTGGCAATACATCCAATGCGTTCAGGTTTTCCAACAGTTGCTCTTTTTTAGTAGCGCCCAAAATGGCAGTGGTTACGTTTGGATTAGAGATGCACCAGGCAATGGAAAGCGTAGCAACCGGCACACCCAATTCCTCTGCAAAGGAAGTAAGCTCTTTTACTTTTGCCAGTTTATCATCCACCACCCAACGATCTTTAAGCCAGTCAAATCCTTCCAGTGCAAAGCGGCTGTCTTCAGGAATTCCATTGTTGTACTTACCGGTCAATAAACCCGCTGCCAGCGGACTCCAGATGGTAGTGCCCAAGCCTACTGTTTTGTAGATCATGTCATAGTCCATTTCTACTTTAAAGCGC
>JBDSBL010000165.1:0-16191 GCA_039921625.1 Chitinophagaceae bacterium | reverse complement strand
TTGGTGATGAAAATGCAGACAATGGATTAGCAGTAATTCCCAACCCTGCAAGGGTAGAGAATTTTAAAAAATTACGTCGTGTATTTTGTTCTATCATATTTTAAGGGTCTGAATTATTAAATGATACGAGCAGTTAACACCGGTTATAACTGTGGTATTTATTGAAACCTATGGCACACGTCTACTTGCTCAACCTGCTTTTTTAAAGAAAGTCTTTTCAATGAATAACACTCCAAAAATGTAGGCAGCATATGCATCTTTATTCAATAAGAATTTGGCAATAAAGAAAGTACCGAACGCCCACCGCACCAATAGATACAGTGAAGTGGAAGGCAACAATTAATTTTTAAACCAATCTTTCATTCTCATTTGTTGGAGCTTTAGTTTCTTTTTTAAATAGGGCAAAAGTGATGGCTCCAAGCGCTGCAAAATAAATAGTGCTTCTAACAGGACTTGAGGTAATAGCACAAGTGCCCGTTAGGCATCCAACATACTTCCAATACAGGAAGCCCGCAAGTGCACCCAATGCTGCACCAATTACATAAAGCCTATTTATTTTTATCCAATTCTTCATAGCTAATTTCTTTTTCAGTTACATTTTTGCGATAGTTAACTGCACATCCATTGGTACCGCAACAACCTATGTTGCCTAAAGCCATGCCGGCGAATGCCGCACCCAAAACAATTGTCAGCACATCTTTGGCAACTATTCCCTGCACCAATATGGCTACCCCTAAAATCAGGCGAAGCGCTCTCATAAAATTCCACCCTTCTAATATTACTTTCATAAATGCTGTATTTGTTTTTTAAGGCTTGTCCATGCTCCGCCATTATATACTTCAATGCCTGCTGATACTAAAATTGACTTGGCCAGTCCGCTGCGGTTTCCACTGCGACAAACCGTTATAAGAGGCTTATTTAATTTCTTCAATGAAGCAGCCTCGTTTTTTATCTTATCAAGCGGCAAGTTTCTGGAACCTTCTATATGTCCTGCCTGGTATTCGCTTTTCGTTCTCACATCTACTACCAAAGCGCCTTCTTTTATCAGTTTCGCAAAATCTGCTTTCGGCTTAAAAAGTCCTTTAATAAAATTGATCATACTAATTTATTTTAATGCTTCTTTCAAGTCGTCAAGACCACCACCATTGGTAATATCCGCAATGCCGTTTTGCTTTAGAATTTTAACTGCCATTCCGCTACGGTTCCCACTTCTGCAATAAGCAATGATAGGTTTTGCCATGTTTTTGAATTCATCAATTCGTGCCGACACTTCTTCCAAAGGAATATTGATAGCCCCTAAATAATGCTCGCTATTAAATTCGTCTGGCGACCTCACATCTACAATTGTTGCGTTTTTATCAATACTCATAAAGTTTTTTTAACTGTTGTAAATTTCCTGAAAATGATTGTTTCACTGCGTGACAAATGTTACATACGCACCTGGAAAATGGATTTTATCATTTCCTTAAAATCGGTACTTAGTTTGCGATCTATTTTAACACCGTTTCCTTAATAAGTATATAAATTCCCATCACCAACACAAACCAGCCAAAACCTTTTTTGAGTTTCCTGCTATCAATCTTTTGATTAAAATGGCCGCCAATAAAAATGCCCGTAATAGCGATAAGGGAAACAATAGAAATAAATTTCCAATCAATTGGATGCCTACCAATATCTCCCAAAAAACCAATCAATGAATTAAGTGCAATGATCAATAAAGAAGTACCTATCGCTTTTCTCATGGGGAGCTTCATCAATAATACTAATGCTGGTATTAGTAGAAAACCGCCACCAGCGCCCAAAAAACCAGTTATCAATCCTATAAGTACCCCATAAAAAATTAATAGCATTGGACTCGAAGCTTTAGTTCCTTCTACCTCAATGTTTTTACTCCTGATCATGGACGTAGAAGCGGCAACCATCAACAAGGCAAACATCACCATTACAAAAAAGGATTGTGTAACCTGAAATGAGCCCATTGTGAAAAACACATTTGGAAGATGGGGAATAATAAATTTTCTAAATATAAATACCGTGGTTATGGATGAGGATCCAAACAAAAAGGCAGTTTTAAAATCAACCAACCCCTTTCGATAATTATTGTATGCACCCACGAGGCTGGTAAGCCCTACTATGAATAAGGAATAAGAAATGGCCAATGGTGGCGAAATAGCAAATAGGTACACCAACACAGGAACGGTCAAAATAGAACCGCCACCTCCAATTAAGCCTAATGAGATTCCAATAAATAAGGAAGCGATGTATCCTACTATTTCCATGTTACAAAATTGAAATCATTATGATAGCTGCACGGTGATTTTTGTCACAGAATTAAATTTTTTTTCAATGGAAATAATTATTTGAAGGAATTAAAATGCATATCATTTATGTTTAATAATAATATTTTATAGTGCTTTAATAATTTAATTTTTAGTAAAATTTAAAATTTAAATGCAGTAAAAAAAGGAATAGTTGTTGTTATAAAAAGTATACATATAAATTTATTAAAAAGAAAAAAGCAATGGTCAAAGTGCTGAAATCAAATTGGCTGCCTATTATTTTACTTCTAATTGTGGCCATAGTTATTTTGTCGGAGCTTACCAATAAACCACCTCAAAAGCCAATGCCTGTAGGCATGGAAATAAAGGACAGCAGCTGGACTGGGCCAAGCTTATACACAGATCAGTCATTGGAAGGGACGGATAGGGAAATTGTTATTTATGGCCAGGAATTAATAGCGCATACATCTAATTATTTGGGCCCAAAGGGCTCTGTGGCGCAAATCTCTAATGGAATGAATTGCCAGAATTGTCACCTTGATGCGGGCACCAGACCATGGGGCAATAATTATGGTGCGGTATATTCCACTTATCCAAAATTCCGAGGACGTAGCGGCTCAATAGAAGGTATTTACAAACGCATCAATGATTGCTTTGAACGGAGCCTGAATGGTAAAGGCCTGGATACCACCAGCCCTGAAATGAAGGCTATGTATGCATATATGGTATGGGTAGGAAATGACGTGCAAAAAGGAAAAAAGCCGGTTGGTTCCGGACTGGAAAAACTTCCCTTTCTTAACCGGGCCGCCAGCAGTGAAAAGGGCCAGATTGTATACTCCAATAAATGTGAAACTTGCCATGGGCCTTCTGGTGAAGGACAATTAGCCGCTGATGGCAAGAGCTATACGTATCCTCCCCTGTGGGGGGAACATAGTTTTAATGACGGTGCAGGTTTGTATCGCTTATCCAGTTTTGCAGCCTTTGCTATCAATAATATGCCGTACGGGCAGGCAACTCATTCCTCTAAAATGTTGACGGTAGAGGAGGCGTGGGATGTAGCTGCTTTTGTAAATTCACAATCACGTCCGCATGCAGACCAAAGCAAAGACTACCCGGATATTTCCAAAAAACCTTTTGATTCTCCGGTAGGTCCGTATGCTGATCCCTTCAATGCATTGCAACATAAATACGGACCCTTTGGACCTATAGATGAATATGGAAAGAAATCTATAAAGGCTAAATTAAATTGATAAGTAATCCTTTTTACAAAATACTATTAAGTACATAGTAGAGTCTTCTTTTCGCAATGTTTATGGTGGGTTTTAATTTTATTCCTTGATCCACTCAATGGAATTTCTATGAATTACTACCCAATTTTTAGCTTCCATTTTTTTAAGTAGCCTACTGATTACTTCTCTTGAAGAATTAAGATCAGTTGCTATTTCCTGGTGTGTCATTTTGAGGTTGGTGCCCAACCGTGCCACCTGCTTTTTTATGTAGTCTTCCAACCGTTGATCCATTTTGGTAAAGGCAATGGCATCAATCGTGCGAAGCATTTCTTCCAACCTGTTTCTATACGAGGAGATTACAAATTGATACCAGCTTTTATACTTACTCATCCACTGATCCATATACTCGAGTGGTATGCTGAGAATGGTAGCATCGGTAAGTGCTTTGGCCAATACTTCACTCTTTTCTTGTTTGGTGGCACACACCATAGAAAGAGAGCAGGCTTGGCCCGCATCAAGGTGGTAAATAAAGAATTCTTTTCCTTCATCATCCTCGCGGTACAACTTTACCAATCCATCTACAAGCAACATAGTTGATCTGATAGTTTGTCCAACTTTAAGTAAGGTGTCGCCACCTTTTACGTGCTTTATGGTAGCATTTTTCATTATTTCCCCGTATAATTCTTCTTCCAAATGGGGGAATACTTTTTTTAAAATTGCAATATCCATTCTAACTTTTTTGTAAGGAGACAATTAGCATTTTTTATTAGGTAAAGCTATTCGCTTTCTACTCCTAATGTAAAAAAACCTAAGATGTATGCGGCCCTTACACCAATAAATTAAAACGTTACCACATTCAGTTGCTTATCTACTAAAATGCCATCTATTGGTTTAAGATCAAAAGTTATATTTCGTTTTGCCTTCAATTTCAGTATAAATAAATTGGATGTTCCTTCTAATAGCTGACCATTACCCTTATTAACGAAAGTAGGATACAAAGCCTTTTGGCCATTGGTATGCAACCGGTCATAGGTCAGGTTTTCAAGAGTTTTGGTACCTACAGTTGTAGTGCCTATGTATTCCAGATCTTGTGCGTTGTACGGCAGCGCAAAGCTCATTGCATTTACAGATTTCAGGTTGATACCTTTAACAGTAATCAACACTATTTCGTCTTTTTTATATTCTTTTTTATCACTGCTCATCTCCAACCTTCCGGCCACGCTGTCCTTCGTCCCCGCTTCTACGCCACCATCAAGTTGGGTACTTGCATTTGAGATATCAAACGCATCAATCAATCCATTTTTATTTACATCTCCTTTGCTTACATACCCTTCAAAATCACTGTCGCCTTTCCGCAATCCTGTGTAGTTGGCATAAGAAGTAAAGTCGTTATTGTCAATGCGGTGATCATTATTAATATCACCTGGCACAAAGCTTTCTGACCCCGGAACTTTAAATACATATAACTCTCTGCCAGAACCATATTCACCTACCGCTTCGGTTACTTTTATTTTTATATACCGCACCGTCGGGTGGTTGGGGAAAGAAAATTCCTTAGTATCGCCGGTACGGGCCCAATTGAAGGCCCCGGCTTCTGTCCAGGTTAATTTATCGGTGCTGTAAGCAATGGTTCCTTTCAGTAATATTCCATTTCCTCTGTTTCGCGGCAGGTATTGAATTTTTTCAATTTGATTTATTGATTTAAGATCCATTACCACTTCAAAAGGAACCGCTTTAGCACCATACTTTGTATGCCATATATTAGTTTCATCAAAATCAAATAGACTTCCAATTTCATTGCCATCCTGCTCAGGAGTAGTAGCAACAGCTGTGATTCCTTTAATGGCAAACTCCAGTGGATTCATTTTTGTTGTGGCAGAAAAAGAAGTCCACGGAGAGGTACCGGTTTTATTTACTGACCGCAGTTGAAATGTATAATTCGTTTCGGGAGATAAGTCTTCAAACAATAAGCTTGTATCCTTTATAGTGCTGTATCGCTGACCCATGAAATCAATTTCATAATAGTCTACATTATTGCCTGTTTTCCACGTTGGCTTTAGGGAATAAGCCTGCGCGTTGGAATCTAATACCTGTGGCAGTACTGGTTTTAAGAGTGGTCCGGTTAATTTGCGGGAAGCGTCCGCAGGGGCAAAACGAAATCCTTGAACGGTTAGGATTACTTTGTTTGCCGTCACATCTGTAGTGGCTACTCTTACCAACAGCTGTGGGTTTTTATTAATAATTACTTTTTCAAAACTGCTTCCTTTGGTGGCAAATTGATTGAGGTTAGGAGCGGCATCGTAGAAATAAACATTGGTGCCTCTATCAAAAATTTCTTTTGAAAAAACCTTTTTTAATAAGATGGCTTTTTTTCCTACCGCCACAGAAATTGCAGATGGAGGTTGTGTTACGTTGATGCGGAACTCTGTAATTTTATTTTTTACAAAACCATGGAAAGCCCCCTTTGCCGGATGTACTGTAATGAAGGCCGTATTTTTTGCTACACTTGATTCAATAAGCGTAGTGGCTCCACTGCCATCCTTGTACGCTTCTGTAAGTCCATCATCATCATATTCTGTAAATGAACTTTTGCCTGCAGGATACACTTCATAAATACGCAACCCTTTGTCAATTTCCGTTACATTATTGTTTGGTCTTGTCATAGGAATGATGGCACCGCTTTTTACAAACACGGGAAGTTTCCAGATGGGTGCTTTAAAATTGTTGATGATGCGACCGCCTTCATAGGGATCTCCGGACAAATAATCGATCCAGGTTCCTTTGGGCAAATAAATTCCATTGCGAATATCATTTCCCTGTGCATCTGCTGCAGTTTCTTTGTATACCGGGGCCACTAAAAACGAGGGTCCAAATAAATATTCGTATTGTGTCGCCTTACCTAATGTATAAGAATTAGGATATTCTAAAAACAAGGCACGTATCATTGGCAAGCCATCTATGGCCTCGCGTGCAATGCTGTAGGTATAAGGAATCAGCGCTGATTTTAATTTTAAATAAGTGCGGTTGATGGAGGCAGTAGGCTCACCTAAGGCATGCGGATATTTTTCGTTGGAGCCCCATCCATCCATATTTAATTGCATGGGGGTAAATGTTTTCCATTGAAAATCCCGCGCATTCACCGCTACATTTTTACCACCAAATATGCCATCCATATCTGAGGTAATATTGGGTTGCCCGGATAATCCGGAGCCCAGGTAAGTAGGTATGTGAAAACGAATGTATTCCCAGGCACCTCCGGTTTGGTCGCCACTCCACACGGTGGCATAGCGCTGCGTACCGGCCCAGCCATCCAGCGAAATAATAAACGGACGGGCACCGTTTCCTTCGCGGCGCATTATCTGCGCAGCATCCGCCACGCCGTTTAATCCAAATGAATAACCACGGCCAACCCAGGCAACGTCTGTCTTAAGCACCCGCACGCCAGCTACGCCCACTTCCTTTACAATATCGCGTTGCAATAATGCGCTGATGCTATCTCTTGGGTGAAGGTCTGATTGTGTCCACAATCCAATTTGCACCCCATGTTGGCGGGCATAATCACCAAATGATTTAAGATTCAACATATTGCTGTCCAACGTGCCTGTTTGTCCGTAACCCGCACCGTATCCGTCGTTGGGCAAAATCCATCCAAGCGGCATATCGTGGGCCTTGTACCGGTCAATTACCCCGCGGGCAGAGAATGGATAATTTCCTTTTTCACCATTGAGTGATTCTTTGATGCCACCATTTTCTTTCTGACTTTCTTTATATCTGTTGCCATCTTCAAACAAAATTCCGGTGGTGTCTGCCTTCCAGTAATCCCTGTTGTAAGCGTTCAGATGCCCTTCGTAAAAACCAAATTTTGGTAGCAATAACGGCTTGCCTGTAAGCTGATAAAAATCACTGAGCAGGGCAGCAGGTTTTTCATCAATCATAAAAAAAACATCGAGGTAATCCGTTTCATGCGATAGAGCAACCACGCCTTTTTCTTTATTTCCAAAGTCATATTTGCCTTTTTTAAAACTGTACCACATAAAGCCATAACCGGAAGTGCTCCAGTAAAATGGAGTAGGAGATGCCACACCACCGTCTGTCCAGCTATTTTGATTTTCAATAGCGATAGTTTTTCCTTTGTGTGAGAACCTTCCATTTTGCACGCCGCCTCCATAAAAATATTCTTGCGCCCCCTCTTTAAGTTTTAATGTCACTCCTTTTTTATCAAACCCGATTGGAGCCAATGTTTCCACCACGGTCTTTTTATTGTTATTCCCTATTTTAAAAAGAGTAGATAATTTATCCCACTCAATGGTGATAGCTCCGGTGCTGATGTTTATTTTATTACCACTAATAGCAAGGTCAAGTTTGGATACCGGTTTGCGCGGCTGCTCCACTAAAATATTAGCTGCAGGCACAGCTTCAGGATCGCGTAATCCGGCACCGCTGCGGTCGTAGTTTAAACGGAAAATATTATCGCCATAAAAATCTACTACAATAGTTTTTTGATTGGAAAGGAGCAAGGCAATGGTAGTGCCACTTACCTTTTGGACATTGATTATATGCAGGGTATCATCAAGGGTAGTGGCCACTTTACTTTTTGGCAATTGAGCAATTGCTGGTGCAGTAGCACAAACACAAAGTAAGAAAGCTAAAAAAAGGGATAACGAAAGAGTGGATTTATAATGCTTCATGAAAGAGAATTATTCGGTTTGAAAAAGATAGTGATAAAGGTAGCCAAGACCTGCCGTGTTCCCGGCTTTTGCGGAAACGGTTGCGCAAATAGAAAGGGGGTAAATAAAGTACCCTTGTTCATTCTATAGTACTTATAAAAAAGTTTATAAGTAAAGCGTGCACTACCGAAAATCCTATGTTAGTAAAAAGGATGTGACGGATGTTGGCCTGTTCTTTTTTTTTATGAAATAGGATTAGTGGCAGCTTACTTAAGCTACCGACAATTGCTTCTTAGTAGCAACTGTTTTGCCTACCGCATACCCTTTGAGTGCATAAAATAAAATGTAAGCATAAGCGGGCAACACGCATAGTAAAAAAGAAAGGTGATTAGAGATCATTGCTTTGTCTTTTAGCGTGGTATACAATAATGGAATCAAAGCTCCACCGGCAATACCCATGATCAATAAAGCAGATCCTATTTTAGTAAACTTTCCTAAGCCACTAATGGCAAGTGGAAAAATAGCAGGCCACATAAGTGCATTGGATAAGCCAAGCAAGGCAATAAAGGTAATGGCCGTATAGCCACTGGTAACAAATACACACAAGCTGAAAACAAGGCCTAACACCGCTGATATGGCAAGTGCCCGCTGCTGAGAAATGTATTTAGGAATAGTAAAAATGCCAATTACATAACCCACAAGCATCGCGATCAACGTAAAAGAAGTAAAGTATTTTGTTTGATCCAAAGGCATTCCTAATTCTTTGCCATACGTACCAATAGCATCGCCTGCAAGCACCTCTACACCTACATATAAAAAGAGACACAACACTCCAAGCACCAAATGAGGAAATTGAAAAACAGACTTTTTTTCAACCAAAGGTTTGGTTGCCGGTTCTTCTCCATCCGTTTCTATTTCAGGTAGTGATGAACGCTTGATCATAAAAGCAAGCAACACCAATATAATAGCCATAATGATGTAGGGTGGAATCACTCTTCCGGCTAATTCATTCAACAGACCTTCTTTGGTCACGGCATCAGTAGCCACAGCAATTTGGTCCTGAATGGCACCTGCATTTTTTAAAACCAAAGCACCTAAAATTAATGGGCTTAACATACCGGCAATCTTGTTGCAGATACCCATCATGCTGATGCGTTGTGCCGCACTTTCCATGGGCCCTATCACGCTGATATATGGGTTGGACGCCGTTTGCAATAAAGCAAGACCAGCCCCTTGTATAAATAATCCTGTAAGAAATAAGGCAAAACTTCGTGCATTTGCAGCAGGTATAAAAACAAGTGATCCTACCGCCATTACTACTAAGCCGAGTGACATACCGTTTTTAAAACCCGTCTTTTTAAGAATGATAGATGAAGGTATGGCCAGGAAGAAATAAGCCATATAAAAAGCAAACGTGACAAAGAAAGCCTGAATATCATTATCTAGTTGGCAGGCTAATTTTAAAAAAGGAATCAACGTGCCATTGAGCCAGGTAACAAAGCCAAAAACAAAAAATAAAATGCCGATAATAACAATTGCGTTTCGGTTGCTTTTAGTTGCCTGCATAGTGCGTTTCTTATTTTTTAGAATGAAGAATTGAATATAGTGAAAGCAACCTTTAGATAGAAAGATTGAAGTTGTACAAACGATTGCACAAAAATTTACTGTGAATATTAGATATGTTTGAAGTAGGCGCAACAAAGTGGTAATTGGTGCATGGCTAAAAAGTAAGACGTAACTAATAAAGGATTAATCTATTTAAATTTTCATACAGCAATCGTTAACGGCCGTTGTTTCTACAATGGCCTTTTTATTTACTTTTTTTAAATTGACTACATGCAGAAAATAATTATTCCTTTTTCAAAGGAAGAGGAGATAGGATCAATGGCAATTCTTAACCAAAGACTCGACTCTTTGCAAAAGCAAACCATTGACAACGCTCCTTGGCCTGCCTTTCCTTACCAACCATCTGTTTCATTTTCTATTAGCTATTCCCACACCAGTATTTTATTAAAATATTTTGTTGATGAAAAAATGGTGCGGGCTGCGGCGGGAAAAACAGGTGGTAACGTATGGGAAGATGCTTGCGTAGAATTTTTTATTTCATTTGATGAGGCAGGTTATTACAACATTGAATTTAATTGTATTGGTACGGGCCTTGTGGGTTTTGGAAAGGGGAAAGAATCTCGTATGATGCTGCCCATTGACGTGATTCAAAAGATAGAATTTAGTTGTGCCCTACATAATAATAGCGGTACCATTCATTGGGAACTAACCCTGAAAATTCCGCTTACAATATTTACGTTTCATCACCTTACCTCATTAAAAGGACAAACCTGCAGGGCAAATTTTTACAAATGTGGAGATGAATTGGAAGAGCCACATTTTCTATCCTGGTCACCAATTTCATCCCCCGAGCCCAACTTTCATTTACCTCAGTTTTTTGGAAAATTATTTTTTGAATAATAAGTAAATACGGTTTATTCAAAAAGAGTAAACAGGTTTTTAAATTATAATTCATTTCTAAGCAAACGGTTTTCTTATTTCATAAAAAAGGATAAGATGTATTAACCGCAGGCTTACAAAAAAAAATTGGCCACAACAAGATTGTGGCCAATGATAGTAGGTGTTTTTAAAAATGGTTATTACTTAATGGGCCTGATCCAATAACTGTATTGTTGGTTTTTATAAGGAATGCGGTATTGCTCCAAAGGTTGCGATCCCCAGCTATCAATGCCCTGCAAGCCAGATTGCTGCATGTCAAGGTGCATATAGATTTCATTGCGTTTTACCAGCTCACCGGAGTGGTATTGTTTCTTTTCCATTTCCGGATCCAGATCATCAAGGCTGTATGGAAGCGCTGCAAAGTTTAATAAGCTGTCTGCATATTCCACCCTGAATCCTTTTCCTTTTTTATTGGTAAAAGATACCCAGCGTACATCTGTTTTGTTGCCACTTTCCTGAGGTCGTGCATACGGGAAATACTGTTCTCCCACCGCTTGCTTGTACAGCCCAACAAAGGACGCTGTTTTGCGATCCCAATAATTTTCCCATGGTCCACGACCATAATATTGAATGGTATTTAATTCTTTATTTAGCGTTAGGTCGTTGCCAAATCGAAATAATATTTTATGCCCTCCTTTGATGGGAATAAAATGATTTTCCACTTTTACGGAACCATCTCCATACACAGAAAATGTTTGCTCTATACTTGCATCACCATCTACCAGGCTTTTTGTAAATGCTACTTCATAGCCATTGGAAGTAGGTGTTATTTTAGCTTCTCCTATTTTACCGTTTTCATAAGCATTGCGCCATTTGCGTAATGACCGATTGTAGCCGGCACCAATATCATTATCAGTAGGGGCTCTCCAAAACGCAGGCTGAGGGCCTCTTTCCATCAATTGTTCTCCCTTCACGGAATAGCTGCTCATTACTCCTTTGGCCAAATCAAATGCAATTGAAAAATCTTTTCCGCTTATAGTTGCCTTATCTGATGTTTGAGCAAGAGTAAGTTTTCCATTGTGTATAGCGGGCATGGCAGCCATTTTTCCTTTGCTCCAGGCAAACTGTTCAGATGCTATCTCATACCCTTTTTCTAAAAACGGCTCACTATTTTTTAAGGTATAGCGGATGTTTAAAAAATATTCCTTTCCGTCTTTTTCTTTTGTTTTTATTGGAAGTAAAAACGTTTTTGCTTCCTGAGGAGTTAAGGATAAATTTTGCACCGTACCTTTTTCAATTACTTTTCCATCTTCCTGCAGCTCCCAATTCAGTTGCATATTATCCAGGTTGCGGAATGAATAAGCGTTTCTCGTTTCAATGCTATTATTTCCGTTGTAGTTTGTTTTAATGTGCTGATATACTTTTTTTATTTCTACAGCCATTGGTGTCAATTCGCGATAGGCCGTCACCACTCCTTTTACACAAAAATTATTATCACTAAAATCCTGGTTTACAGGTCCACTCAATGGAAAATCTCCGCCATAAGCAAATATTCTTTTACCATTTTTTACCGTATCAATTGCCTGATCAATCCACTCCCAAATGAAACCACCCTGCAGGTAAGGATTGTTTTCAATCACATCCCAGTATTCTTTGAAATTACCAAGGCTGTTGCCCATGATGTGTGCATATTCACTCATCACTAAGGCTCTGTCCGGGTTGCGGCTTGAATAGCGTTTCAACCAGGAAGGGTCTGGGTATTGCGGCACTATCATATCTGTATTAAAATCGTGCTCCGCACGTTCGTACTGCACGGGGCGGCTATCTTTTTCTTTCAGCCAGGTATAGGCTTCATAAAAGTTGACACCGTTACCTGCCTCATTACCTAATGACCAGGTAACCACAGACGTATGATTTTTATCTCTTTCATACATACGCTTTATTCTTTCCAGATGCGGTATGCGCCATTCTTTATCATTACCAAAGGAATAAGACAAATCGTAATAGCGGCCATGAGATTCAATGTTGGCTTCATCAATTACATACAATCCATATTCATCACAAAGTTCCATCCAGTACGGGTCTGGTGGATAGTGTGAATGGCGTACTGCATTTACATTTAGCTTCTTCATCATCTCCATATCCTTACGCATGTCATCATGGGTGAGGGTATGTCCCTGAGTGGCATTATGCTCGTGGCGGTTCACTCCTTTTAAAAAAATACGCTTGCCATTTATTAAAAAATTACGGTCAATAATTTCAACCGTACGAAACCCAATGCGCTGCGGAACCACTTCCACCACATCGCCATTTTTATTTTTTAAGGTGAGGTATAATGTATAAAGATTAGGTGTTTCTGCAGACCAGGGAAGCACATTCGGAATGGTTTCAGAAAAGGAATAGTTCGTTTTGTAATTGCCCAAAACGGACGTCACTCCTTCAGATGTTTTTTGAACCACGGTTCGGTTAGCAGCATCCACTAGCTGCATTTCTATTGAAAATGTGTCCGGCTTGCTGTGCAGTGTGTTTTGGTCAATTTTATAGTTATTGATTTCCAAATCTGCTTGCAACAATCCATCCTTGTAATTATTGACAAGAGTGTTTTTAATTTTAAAATCGCGGATGTCCAACTTGGGAGTAGCATATAAAAAGACATCGCGTTCTATGCCTGAGATTCTCCACATATCCTGGCACTCAAGATAGCTTCCATCGCTCCAGCGATACACTTGCAGGGCCACCAGATTTTCTCCTCCTTTTACGTATTTGGTAATGTCAAATTCAGCGGCTAGTTTGCTGTCTTCACTGTAGCCTACTTTTTCGCCATTCACCCAAATAAAAAACGCTGATTTTACCGCACCCAGGTGTATGAAAACTTGTTTTCCTTTCCAGTCGGCCGGTAGATTAAATTTTTTGCGGTAGGAGCCTACCGGGTTATTGTCTTCCGGTATATCAAAGGGTGGATTTAAGGCCTTGCCTGTTTTGCGGCGTCCGGCAAATTCGTAAGGTTGGTTTACATAGATGGGCAAACCGTATCCATTGAGTTCCCAGTTGGCGGGCACTTTAAAGAAACTCCAGCTTTTATCATCAAAGGTTGTTTTGTAAAAATCAGTGGGCCGTTGCCGCGGATCCTGCACCCAGTTAAACTTCCAGTCTCCATTTAGGGAAAGGAAATTAGTGGACACTTCTCTTTTGCGTTGTTCCGCAGCAGTCTTTGTTTCATAAGCAAAAGCAGAAGCACGCATAGGCATCCGGTTTACAGATACAATTTCTGGAGTCTGCAATTCGGTGGGAAGGCTTTGACCAATAACATTGGTGGCACTAGCCAGTAACAAAAAGAGGGGAATAAACTTCATTTCTTACAATGGGCTTTAATTAATAATGCGAACTAAGAGGCTGAAAATAAAGATCAATCCAATGTCCATTTTTTCAAAAAATAATTAAAAATTGAACAGGACTAACTTATAAAAAACTTCCTCTAACAAGGCTAAATTTAAACTTAAAGTAGCAGCAAGATTTGAACAAACGATTGCACAAGTGATCTAGGTTGGAAAGTGGATGATTATTTAGATTCCTCCAACACTAAAGGTTTAATTTGGTTATTGAAGTGGCACTGAAAGTTATTTTAATAGAGAAACCGGTGAATGAGTTGGGATGGCCTTGCTTAGTACGGTTAGAATAACAATTGGATTTATAATCGTTATTTTTTGCCTAATGCAACAGCTTAATGGCAGCTTATAAAAACTTATAAAGTGTCGGTGCTTATAAAAAATCCTTGAAAAAAATATCTTCTATATAATAACGATTAAATACCTAACAAAATTTGTAAAGACACAATGAGAATACTATTCATAACGGTTTTAAGTTTCATTGTTTACACGTCACATGGTCAAAAAAACTATGTAACCATTAGCCCTACCGATACCGAAAAAGACATTATTCGCAAGGCAGCTAATGTGGTGCCCTCACCAGCGCAATTGCGGTGGCAGCAATTGGAACTTACCGGTTTTTTTCATTTTGGCGTCAACACGTTTACCAACAGAGAATGGGGAGATGGCAAAGAAGATCCAAATGTTTTTAACCCAACCCAATTGGATGCGCGGCAATGGGTGCGCACTGCAAAAGAAGCCGGTATCAGCCAGGTGATCTTAACGGCCAAACACCATGATGGGTTTTGCCTGTGGCCAACAGCAACAACAAAACATTCAGTACAAAGCAGCCTCTGGAAAGGGGGCAAAGGCGACGTAGTAAAAGAAGTAAGTGATGCCTGCCGGGAATATAATTTGGGCTTTGGTATTTACCTCTCTCCGTGGGACCGCAATGCGTCTGTTTATGGCACCGAAGCCTACAATGATTTTTTTGTAGCCCAGCTTACGGAGCTGCTCACAAAGTATGGCCGCATAGATGAAGTATGGTTTGATGGCGCCAACGGTGAAGGCCCCAATGGTAAAAAACAGGTCTATGATTTTACCCGGTGGTATGAGTTAATTAAAAAGCTACAACCCACGGCCACCATTGCTATTATGGGTCCAGATGTGCGGTGGGTAGGCACGGAAACCGGTTATGGCCGGGAAGGGGAATGGAGTGTAGTGCCGGCTAATAACCTGGATCAGGGTGCCGTTGCCGACAACTCGCAACAAGGATTGGTATTTAAACCACAGGGAGATATGAGAGGTAGCGATTTGGGCAGCAGAGAAAAAATTATGGGTGCAAAAGGCCTTGTGTGGTATCCGGCTGAAACGGATGTTTCAATACGGCCGGGATGGTTTTACCACCAAAATGAAGATGGAAAAGTAAAATCGCCGCAAAAATTAGCAGACATATATTTTAATTCAGTAGGTAGAAATGGAGTTCTGCTATTAAACATTCCTCCCGACAAAAACGGATTGATCAGCCAAAGCGATATTCAAAGTTTACAGGGATGGAAAAAAATTTTAGATCAAACCTTTGCCCACAATCTGGTAAAAGAAGCTAAAGTAAAAACCGCTAACAAAAGCCGAGCAAAGCGCATGTTGGATGGCATTTATAAAAGCTATTGGACCACAAAAGGAAAGGATACTACTGCAGTAATAGAAATGGAGTGGAAAGAAGATAAAACATTTGATGTGTTGCTGCTGCAAGAAAATATAGGTATAGGCCAGCGCATCGAAAAATTTGTTTTAGAAATCAGCCAGGGAGGTGAGTGGAAAAAAGTAGGAGAAGGAACAACCGTTGGGTACAAAAGATTGCTGCGCTTTGATCCGGTGACAACAAGAAAAGTAAGGTTGCGGATTTTATCCTCAAGATTAAATCCAACATTAAGTGAAATTGGATTGTACCAGTCGCAAAATCTGTAACTGATTATTGAAGGAAATTAATTGACATTAGGTAGCAAGAAATTAATAGTTACAGAAGATTAGTTATACATATAAAATGGACGAGTAAAGATCATTGATGATCCTTTCAATTTTTAAAATCACCTATAAAAGCGGCATGTTTCAAAAAATTTTTATTTTACTTTTTATATTTCTTTATCCTGTTAGCACTTCAGTTTCCCGGAGGTGAATTTTATTAAAAATGAAAATAATACTCCGT
>JBDSBL010000164.1:0-3146 GCA_039921625.1 Chitinophagaceae bacterium | reverse complement strand
GCCTTTCAGACAAAATAAAATTATTAATGGGGCTTCGTTGGTCGTACAAACAAGCACAAGCTGCACTTACTACTAACCTGCTATCTAAGGAAGAAAAAAGAGGTACACCTAAAACAGACAAAGCTTTTTCACCAAGACTTGGTGTTGTGTACCGGCCATTAAAAACCACCTCCCTTTTTGCCAGCTATGCCACTTCTTTTTCTGTAAATAATGGAACCGATGTAAAAGGAAATGCGTTAGCACCTTCCATTATTGATCAATATGAAATGGGTGTAAAAAATGATTTTTTAAAAGGAAAGATCTCGACAAATCTTACCCTGTATCGCATTGTCAATAACAACCTGGCGCAGACGGCTCCGTTTGCTGCAGATGGCATTACCCCCAACAATAACACAAGCCTAAAAGAACTTACCGGGCAAACAATGAGTGATGGCCTTGAAGTGGACATTGCAAGCCACCCGGTTAGTGGCTTGGAGGTACTAGCAGGCTACAGCTACAACTACATGCGCTATACCAATACACCCGATGCAAAAGGAAATTATATAGAAGGGCAGCGGCTGGTAAATACTCCGGCACACACCGCTAACGCCAGCCTTTTTTATACGTTTCAAAATAAGGGGCTGAACGGCTTTAAAATGGGGGCATTAGCGTTTTACACGGGTGATCGTTTTGGCGGGTGGAACAATACCATTGGGCAGCCACAAAATTATTCACGACTCATCCCGGTAAAGGGTTTTACTACCATCGATATTTCTGCGGGCTATACTTATCAGAAATTTTCTTTACTGGCAAAGGTGACCAATGTGACGAATACGTATAATTATTATGTGCATGAGAATTACAGCATCAACCCTATTGCTCCTACGCAGGTAGCCGCCACCCTTTCTTATAAATTTTAATGGAATGTGGTAAGAAATAAATTCACACACTTTCCTTTTTAGTGCGGATGATTTTATAAATTTTAATGGCACTCATTAGTAATATTACAAAACACAGCAGGCCAATTAAACCCCAAATAAAACTTACCGTTTGTTTTACCGAAGCCAGCATCACAATGGCAATTAAAAAGATGGTAGCTACTTCATTCCATATCCGCAATTGTTGCGACGAATAGTTAAAGACGCCTGCTTGTTGGTCTTTATAAATTTTATGCAATGAAAAATGGTATGCATACAAAAAAATAACAAAGATCAATTTGACCAGCAACCATCTTCCTTCCGGTGCAAATAAGGTAGCATCCCAATGGCCATAAAATAAAACGGCAGGGCCAAGAAGCAAGGTCAGCAAGGCAGATGGCCAGGTGATACCCAGCCACAAACGCTTGATCATAATGGTAAATTGCCGTTGTAATATGCTTTTCTGCGGCTCTTCGGTTGCGGCAGCTTCCGTATTGTAAATAAATAACCGCACTATATAAAACATACCGGCAAACCAGGTAACGATAAAAATAATATGTAGTGCTTTTAAGTAGAGATACATGCAGTTGAAATAATTTTGAAAAAAGGCAACTTTGGTGTAATCTAAATTAGGTACATGTTACTTTTTATTTTCTTCCAGTATCATTGCCTTATTGCCTTCGGCATATTCTGTTATCCATTTTTTAAGTGCACTGATCCAAAGTGGATGCACGTTCATACAGGATATTAAATCAAATGATTCTCCACCGGCATGCAGAAAAATTTCTTTTCCTTCTTCACCCATCTCCTCCAGCGTTTCCAGGCAGTCACTTACAAAGGCAGGACAAACAACAATCAATTTTTTTACACCTTCATTAGGAAGCTCTTCCAATCGCTTAGCCGTGTATGGTTTTAGCCATGGATCGCGACCAAGCCGTGACTGAAAAGAGAAGCCCCATTTGTCTTTTGGTATGCCCAATTTTTCTACTACTAAATTGGTGGTTTTCCAACACTGATGACGGTAACAAAATTGATGCGCTTCTGATGGCACATCACAGCAATTAGGGACTTGCAAACAATGCTTACCCGTCACATCTCCTTTTAATATATGCCGCTCCGGTATGCCATGATAAGAAAATAAAATTTGGTCGTACTCATTTTCTAAATGTGGTTGAATGCTGGAGCATAATGCATTGATATAATCTACCTCATCAAAAAAAGGCTTGATAGTACTGAGCTTGAAAGAATAACGCCCTTTTCTTTGTTGCTCTTTGGCATATTCCATTGCAGTTTCAAAGCTGCTCATGGCATAATGCGGATACATTGGTACAAGCACTACTTCCTCCAGATCAGGATTTTGAGCCACTAACAGATCATAAGCATCTTTGGGAGAAGGAGAGCCATACCGCATGGCAATAGCTACCGGCTCTTCTATTTCTTTTTGAAGTGCTTCTTCCACTTCTTTGGAGATCACAATTAATGGAGAACCCTTATCCGTCCAAATGGATTGATAGGCTTTAGCAGAATTGGGTGCCCGAAAAGGAACGATAATTCCTTTGACCAACAATGCCCGGAGCAGCCAGGGCTTATCAATCACCCTTTCATCCATTAAAAATTCATCCAGGTATTTTTTTACATCCGTTACACTTGTAGAATCCGGAGACCCCAGGTTCATTAATACTACAGCTCTCTTCATGATAATTTTTATACAGGCAGCAAAAGTAGGCATGACTTCACTTCTTCCTGCCAAATATTAAATGCAACCACTGCCGGAATTCGCCATATAATTATCCTAAGTTCAAATGACACATTAATGACATAGAATTTGGGCAGTTGGGCTGCACCAATTTACTTTTGCAGCAAGATTGATTTTCTACCATTAGAATGAACCCAAACTGTTTTAAAAACATATCAAATTTTTACGTAGCCGGCATTAATTATAAAAAATCGGATGCAACGATACGGGGACAGTTTGCTATTAATACCACACAATACACGGATATTTTAACCACGGCTGCGGGGCAAGATCTTAACGAGTTGTTCATTATCTCTACCTGCAACCGCACTGAAATTTATGGCTTTGCCTCCAGCAAAGACCAATTGATAAACCTCCTTTGCACGCAAACAGATGGAACGGCAAGCACTTTTAAAAAAGGAGCTTACATAAAACAAGGGTTTGCTGCTATTGAGCATCTTTTTTGTGTAGGTGCCGGCCTTGACTCACAGATTTTGGGAGATTATGAAATAGTG
>JBDSBL010000163.1:0-5706 GCA_039921625.1 Chitinophagaceae bacterium | reverse complement strand
TATATTCATTTTTGATAAATTTATGTAATCTAAAACTTCTTTCTCTAATCCGCTTTGCGGGAATCGATCTATAAAATCATTGCACTCGGAGATTACTTTTTCAAACCGCTCAGATTTCTTTTCTTCCACACTCATCTCAGCGTAGCGAAAATATGATTTTATGGCCATAAGCTTATACTCATCGCCTTTCGCTGTTTCTGGATAGCCATCTAAAAGCGTATTGAAGGAAACTGCGGCAGCTTTATATTGGCCAAGATCAAAATACAACCTGGCCGCCTTGGAATCTTTGGTTTCCAATTTTTGCCTGCAAATATCAATAATAGCGGTAGCATCCTTTATGCGTGCAGATCCTGGGTGCGTATTGATAAATGTCTGCATCATGCCCATTGCCTTTATGGTGTTTGTTTGATCCAACTCCGGCTTTGGAGATTGCTTATAAAAAGTGTAAGCCCGCATGTAATCAATCTCTTCGGCCCTTGCACTGTTAGGAAATATTTCTAAATAAGTTTTAAAAAGATTTTCTGCATTCAAATAATCTCTCTGGTAGTATGCTGTATAAGCATACTTGTAATAAATGTCTTCAAACTCCGGCCCTGTTTTAAAGTACGGCATTACATCTTCAAACAACTGCTGTGCGTAGATGTATTTCTTTTTTACATAATACTGCTCTGCCATCCGCAGCTTATACTGGGGATCTTTATTTTTCAAAACTTTGTTGATGCTATCGCAGCTTAACAACGAAAGAGAAAGTAAGAGAAGGGTGAAAAACTTCATAAAGAGGTGCAAATGTAATTTAGATTGGGCAAATTTTCTTTAATAAAGCCGAATCCAAAAATGATTGCCGTTAATGTTTTCAAAATATACTTAATAAAAAACCCTCCACGAAGGAGGGTTTTTTATTTATTCTTATTTAAAGATTATCCTTTTCTCAAGTTTGGATGTGGAGCAGGAACTGTATTAGGTCCTTCTTCACCATTTGCTGCTGCACGCAGGTCAACGGTATTGCAATCACCACCTTCCTGGCCAGACTGGAAGATAAAGCGATCGGCGCTAATACCTTCTTTCTCTACCAAATGATTGATCACTGCATTTACACGATCCCAGCTTCTTTGCTGCTCTTGCTTGTTAGACTGGCAATATCCTGTAACTACTATGCGGCACTCAGGAGAGTTGCGTAAGCGAGATGCTACTGTAGCTAATAACGCTTTAGCATCATTGCTCAATCTTGCATTGCTGCTTGTAAAAGTAACGCTTGGAAGCGCACCCATAGAAGTTTCACATGCATTGCGCATCATCATTCCAGTAAAGCAAGATGAATCTGGGCAAGGGCATTTACCTACACCATCCGCATCCACTGGCTGGCAGTATGTTGGAGTTACTAATTCTTTATCACGACAATCAGGAACACCATCACCATCAGTATCACGGCTTACACCATGTGTATCAACCGGGCAACCTTGAGGAGTCTGCTCTTGGTCAAATTGGTCAGTAACGCCATCACCATCAGCATCAGGCAATACAGGCTTCGGCAAACGCATTAAGCGTGGGTTGCGGATTTCGCTGTATGCATAATCTAAAGGATTTAACCACCATAATGGCTCTGTAGATTTAGCACCTAAGTTTATGTTTAAGCCTATAGATGCAAAATTGTAAGAATCATAATCAGGAGTAAGCGCAGCATCACGTGCTGGTTGTTCCTGCCAACGCTGTCCATCTAAAAGATCATCTTTAATGATTGTGTAACGATCTTCAATAGCAATGTTCAGACGGTTGTTCAATTTGAAAGCAATACCAGCACCAATGTGGCCAGTAGGGCGGAATGTATTACCAAACAACTTTGGACGACGTACTCCACTGTTTTCAGCAGGTGTTTCGTAAGAATCATCCATGATTGCTTTTAATGCATCTCTTGTTTGCTTTCTATTTTTCCATGAGCCACCGGCTACACCGTTGAAATTATAAATGCCACCACTCGCATTGTGTGAATTCACACGGGTATCATAGGTAGATCCACCGACGCCGGCAAGACCGTACACATTAAAGCCCGCTTTGGCTTTATGAAAACGAATGTTATTCAAAGTAAACAAACCTTCAATTGCTAAATCCTGAACTTTTGTTTTGTAGTTGTAATAAACGAGGCTTGAAATGGGAGTGTACCCTGCCCAAGCTGGGTTCTTTCCATAATTACCAGAAGGCAAATAGTTTAAACCTTTACCGATACCATACATGTACTCTAAACGCATTGAAAATACATAACCGAACGCTTTGCGGATATGCGCACCAAAACCAGGAGTGATCAAAGCGGCCACATCTGTGCTTGGGGTGAACATTCCTGCCTTAATACCAATTTCCCACTGATTCCGCGGTTTTGCCGGAAAATTATAGGTTCCGTTCATAAACTCTGTATGCTGCGGCATACTTCGGGAGGGAACAACTGACGAATCTGAAACATCATACGTTCCCGTTGTCTGGGAAAAACCGTATGACGCTAACAGGACCAACACACCTGTTAATAAAGAGTACTTTTTGCTTGCCATAACTATTAATTAAAATTTGATAAACTATGTCCTAAACTTTCGCAAAAATATAAAGACCAGAACAATTATCAAACTTTTAATATTTAATAATGCAATAATTGCCTCTTTTTCTTTAAATTTTGCTTCGTCACAATCTACAATTCTCGTACCACATAGCGCAATATCTCTACTCAGTTGTAACTTTCCACCCTTTTACAAATGGAGTTACCCGTTAATCTAATCAAGGAAGAGCTGAAGATTTTTGAAGGAAAGTTCAAAGAAGCCGCCCGTAGCAATGTGCCGATGCTGGATCGCATCATGCGGTATGTGGTAAAAAGAAAAGGAAAGCAGCTGCGGCCTATGTTTGTTTTTCTTTCTGCTAAGCTTTGCGGGCAAGTCAATGAGTCTACTTATCGCGCTGCTTCGCTAGTTGAACTTTTACATACGGCTACGCTGGTACATGATGATGTAGTGGATGACTCATCCGAACGTAGAGGTTTTTTCTCAGTTTATGCTTTGTGGAAAAATAAAATTTCAGTACTCGTAGGTGATTATCTTTTAGCCAAAGGATTATTGCTTTCAGTAGATAATAATGATTTTCGATCCCTTCAAATACTATCCAATGCGGTGCGCAAAATGAGCGAAGGCGAATTGCTGCAAATGGAAAAATCCCGGTCGCTCAACATTGACGAAAATGTATACTTTGAGATCATTAAAAGTAAAACGGCTTCTTTGCTGTCGTCTGCCTGCGCAGCCGGTGCCTGGTCGGCCTCTGGCGATGAGGACATGACGAAAAAAATGATGGAATTTGGTGAAAAAGTAGGCATCGCATTTCAAATAAAGGACGACCTTTTTGATTACGCCGTTGATAATGTAGGGAAGCCTACCGGCAATGATATAAAGGAGAAAAAATTAACCCTTCCCCTCATCTACACACTGCAAAAAGTAGATAAGAAAAAAAGGCGGGAACTTATTTACATCATTAAAAATGAATCGAAAATAAAAAAGAAAGTTGCCATTGTTTTACAAGCCGTATCTAATAATGGCGGCATTGAATACACAGTGACTAAGATGCAGCAATACAAAGCAGAAGCACTGGCTATTTTAAACACCTTTCCTGATTCGGATATAAAGAATGGTTTTGTTACATTAGTAAATTATGTAACGGACCGAAAATATTAAGCCTGTAACCGAAAATGAATAAAGAAATACGCTGGAGATTAAATGCACCAGACAAAGCAAAGGTGGCTACCCTTCAGCAGGCGCTAAAAATTCATCCGGCATTATGTTCCATTTTAGTGCAACGAGGGATTGAAGATTTCGATGCCGCAAAAAAATTCTTCCGGCCGGAACTTGACGGCTTGCACAGCCCATGGTTGATGAAAGACATGGAAAAAGCAGTGCACCGCATCTTATCCTCTTTTACAAACAAGGAAAAAATTTTAGTGTTTGGTGATTATGATGTGGATGGCACTACGGCTGTTGCCTGCATGTTCCAATTTTTAAAAAGTCAATACAATGACGTTGACTTTTACATACCGCACCGCTACCGCGAAGGCTATGGAGTAAGCAAGGCCGGGATCGATTATGCGCATCAAAACAACATCACACTTATCATTGCTTTAGACTGTGGCATTAAGTCCATTGAACTGGTGGCCTATGCAAAAGAATTAGGCATTGAATTTATAATTTGTGATCACCATTTGCCTGATGAACAATTGCCCGATGCCGTAGCTATATTAAATCCTAAACAGCCCGATTGCCCCTATCCTTTTAAAGAACTTTGCGGCTGTGGCATTGGTTTTAAATTGATAAGTGCACTTGCGGAAAAGCGCAATCTTCCCCAAAATACAGCCTTCCAATACCTGGATCTTGTAGCCACAGCCATTGCTGCTGATATTGTTTCAATGAGCGGAGAAAACAGAATTCTTGCTTACTATGGATTGAAAAAAGCAAATGAAGATCCGAACAAGGGCATCAAAGCATTAAGCATACTAAGCGGTTTAACCAATGGCATTCAAATACAAAATTTAGTTTTTATAATAGCGCCAAGAGTCAATGCTGCCGGCCGCATGGATGATGCCCGAAAGGCAGTTCAAATGTTTGTTTCCGAAACACTGGAAGAAGCCATGAGTTGGGCAGAACAACTTCACTCAGACAATGTGGACCGTAAGGAAGCGGACACTAATATTACTGAAGAAGCATTGTTGCTAATAGAAAAAGATGATGTGATGAGGACCCGGAAAAGCACTGTGCTGTATCAACCACACTGGCACAAAGGCGTAGTAGGTATTGTTGCTTCGCGATTAATAGAACATTATTACCGGCCCACTATTGTATTGACGCAGTCGGGCGACTATGCGGCCGGATCGGCACGCAGCGTGACAGGCTTCAATGTGTATGAAGCCATTCATCAATGCAAAGACTTGCTACTAGGATATGGCGGACATTTTTATGCCGCCGGCATGACGATGGAGATTGATAAAGTACCCGCTTTTTGCTTACGATTTGAAGAAGTAGTAGCCGCCTCTTTGCACCCCGATCTGATGATACCAGAGCTCGTGATTGATACCCAAATATCCTTTAAAGATGTTGCCCTGAATTTTTACAATATCCTTTGCCAGATGGAGCCTTTTGGTCCGGATAATATGCGGCCACAATTTGTAACCCGCCGCGTGTACAATACCGGGTACAGCAAAGTGGTAAAAGAAAAACACCTTCGCTTTTCTCTGAAACAGGAGGGAACCGTGCTTACCGGTATTGGTTTTGGCCTTGCTGATAAAATGGCCTTACTGGATACCACGCAACCTTTGGATGTGGTGTATAAAATGGATGAGAATGAATGGAATGAAGAAAAGAACTTACAGTTAAGGGTGGTGGATATTAGGCATAGTCAAAAAGTTTAGATTTCCAAGTAATTGTGAATAAATATTTACAGTAGAAACACGTAGCATTAGTACGAACCGTTAGATTTGTTGGCTAATGCTTACTATATGAAAAAAATCTACCTGCTTTTTGCCTTAATCTTTATTTTTTTAGGCAGTGCATTAAACGCACAGATAATATTATCCTCTCCTAACGGAACTTATTTAGAAAATTTTGATGGAATGGGTTCGACCACTACATTGCCCGCTGGTTGGATGGCTGTTAAAAATGCTGGTTCTTCAACGGCAGCTGTTGGATCTTCCCT
>JBDSBL010000162.1:0-21596 GCA_039921625.1 Chitinophagaceae bacterium | reverse complement strand
AATCAACAACCCACCATTCGTTTGCGGATCGGGCAATACACTAAAAGCTTCCATCACATTAACGCCTTTTTCAAAAGATACTTTTTTGCTGTAGCTGTTCCAATTGCGGAAGGTAGCATCGGGTACGGCACGGAGTTTCAGGTATTCTTCAATGCCATCCATCTTTTTTATAGAGCTGTAAGAAAGCTCCATTCCTACGCCACTTCCTTCAGCCATTTCCAGTGCATGGCCTAATAGCCCAAAGCCCGTAACATCTGTCATGGCTGTTACACCTTTTATTTTGCCAAGGGCAACACCAACATTATTCAGGGTGGTCATTTGCTTTATTAATTGGTCATAATGTTGCGGCTGCAACAGTTCTTTTTTTAGCGCAGTGGCAAGTATGCCGGTGCCAATAGGCTTGGTTAAAAAAAGTACATCACCTACGCCGGCACCAATATTTTTTTTAATGTTTTTAATAGAAGCTGCCCCGGTGACGGCAAGGCCAAAAATTGGTTCCGCAGTATCTACGGTATGGCCACCTGCAAGTGGAATAAGGGCTTCGGCACAAATAGCTTTGCCACCGGCCAATATTTGTTGTGCTGTTTCCAGCGGTAGTTTATCAATAGGAAATCCTAAAATGGCAATAGCCATAAGTGGGTTGCCGCCCATGGCATATACATCGCTAATTGCATTTGCTGCGGCAATTCTGCCAAAGTCAAATGGATCATCTACTATAGGAAGAAAAAAATCAGTTGTGGAAATAACAGCCATCTCATCATTTAATAAATAAACCGCCGCATCATCACTGCTTTCATTGCCCACCAATAATTGAGGAAAATGATTGGGGGAAGATTGTACTATTTGCTGTAATACGGAAGGGGCAATTTTGCAACCGCAGCCTCCGCCTTTAGAAAATGAGGTAAGCCTTATGGTGTCATTCATGGTTGATTCTTTTTGCGGATCACGATGGCTGCATTTGTTTGCAGATTAGCACTAAAATTTATCTGGTATTTTTTATCTCCGTCCTGCACTATCACCAAGCCTGTGTTGGGTGGAAGGCTGCCTAAATTTTCTGCCACTAACAGCAAGGTGTAGGAGCTATTGTTGGGTAGATGGATTGTTTTTTTAGCAGCAGCTTCTTTTAGCCGCAGGTTTGATAGAATGTTTTGATCATTGAGGTACACGCTGATTATATCACCATCTACCACTCCATTATCATAAAAAGAAAGTACCAAACTATCACTTGCTACATCAAGCGTTTGAATAATTTTTTGCTGCCGTTGATTATATGGAATCGCTTCCAGCGTTGCTGGATTCTGTGGTGTTGTTTTAATTTTTGAAGTCTCAGTTTTAGCTTTAATGTTTTCAGGTTTTTTACTATTGGATGGGGGGTTAATTGGAAGATAATTTTGATTAATGATCTTAAGTTCCATCAAATGCGCTATCAATGGTGAGTGTGAGCTGTCGTCATCGCGCTGCATAGATACAGCACCTTGCAATGCATAATATTTTTTAGTTTGGGTAGTCTCCCATTTTCCATCTATGGTTCGTATGGTGTCTTTATCAGTCAGCGGTATTGTATTTATTTGCTTCACTCCTTTTGCAGGAGATTCCGGAAAATTATTGACCAGCATTTTTTCATCCGTCACAATAAGCGTTGTTCCGTTTTTAATAGCACGCACTCTTTTTACACTATAATAAAACGTATCATTTATTACAAAGGTGGTATAAGAGTACCCGGTGATCTTGTCTCTGTATTCGCTTAAAGCAAGTTCATAATGTTGTACTTTTTTGGTACTGTCGTTTACCAGGTTTCCACTGAATAAGCCGGATACTGATTGCGCTCTGCCTGTAAGAGAAAGTAGGAAAAATAATAAAACAAGAAAGTTTTTCATGCAAGGGATTGGTTAAGTAAATAGGAAAAATTAGCAGCACCAACTGTATGGCACTTTATTTCTTTTAGCAACAAGGATAGGTTGTCTCGATTATTTAAACTTTTATAATAGTGCTTGTCGTAATAAGAAAGTAAGATAGAAAAACAATCGTGGAAATTACCTTCTTCCAAATATTGGATTGCGTTCTTAGTTTCTAATCCACCTAAGCGTTTAGAAATACGTAAAATAGCAGCAGCCATTTGTTCTTTATCCAATTGACCGTATTCTTCCACTATATGCAGCAGGCGTTCTTTGAATGGAACGTCTATAAAATAGAGTGGTGATTGCCGGATGGTTTGCCACAGGGTGCCAGGAATATTGATGTTGCCAATTCGCTGACTTTCATCTTCCAACCAAATGGATTGTTGAATATTCTGCTTATTTAATTCGGTAGCCAGCAAGTTTTCAAATTGCTCCTGCGATGGTTGCGGCGGAAGATCAATATTGCCAAAGGCTGATCCCTTGTGTATTGCCAGGGCTTCCAGGTCTACCACGGCTTTCCCTTCTTTTTTTAATTTATCCAGTACTTCTGTTTTCCCGGACCCGGTATATCCTCCTAATACTTTGAAGACCCACGGTTGTTCAAATGATTTTAGTACGTAGTTGCGATAGGTTTTATAACCACCTGATAAAACTGAAACGTTGAATCCATACAAGTCAAGCAACCAGGATATGGCCGCACTGCGCATGCCGCCGCGCCAGCAATAAACAAAAATTCTTGTTGGAGATCTATCCACCGAGGACAAAGCCTGACCTTCAATTGAATGAACCCTTTCTTTAGTAAGAAAAGTTTCCACAGCTTCTATCACCTGACGCATTTTAGGCCCAAAAAAATCAAGTCCTTCCTTGATGGCTTCTTCTCTGCTTTTTTGTTTGTAGATGGTGCCTACTACTTTTCGTTCTTCATTATCAAATAGGGGAATATTGTAAGCGCCGGGAATATGCGCATGGGCATATTCTGCAGGGGACCGAACATCGATAAGTAAATGATTATGGGATTGGGATAAAAAATCATTCAGCCCTAACCTTGTAGCACTCATGGGTGCAAAGTTACCGGCTGATAGGGGTTAAATAAAAAATGCTTCCGGTTGGAAGCATTTTTTATTAGTGAGGCGCTACTTAATTACTGCTGTCAATCTTCACTTTATCAGTTTGCGCATCATATTTCACTTTGCCGTTTTCATCTTTGATTTTCATATCACCGTCTTTGCCAATCTTGATTTTAGTATCGCCATATTTCTTCTTCCAGTCTTCCTGCATTTTCATATCATCATTTTTCCAACGATCGTCATATGTTTTCCAGCTGTCATTATCACCGCGATACATGATTTTATTATTATTCATCTTAGCAGTACCCACTGTATCCCAGTTGTCGCCGCCATATACCCACCAGGTTCTTCTGTCCACATATCTCCACACTGGCTCTTTTGTATCTGTGTTGTACCGGGCACCTGTGGCTGGGTCCATTGATATTTTAATAGCCTTGCCGGTTTTGGTATCAAGATAATTTCCTGCATCACTGTTCATTCTTAAGGTATCTGCCAAGGCAGCATTATCCTGAGAAGAACTTACGGTAGTATTTGTAGCTCCGTCGTTGATTACGGCACCTGTAGATACTGTATCTGTTGTAGTGGTGCTTTCGCTTTCATTGTTGCACGCTGCAAATCCTATTGCAAGGGAAGCAGCAAATAAACTTAAAATTTTTGCCTTCATAATTGTGAATGTTTGTTTCAGGTTGTGAAAATGCAAAAATAAGACCGCAATAATTTTTATGGAAGATCAGCTAATTAGCTATTCATTGACGCAAGAAATTCTTCATTATTTTTTGTGCCCCGCATTCTTTTGAGTAATTCGTTCATCGCTTCTTCCGGATTACGATCAGAAAGAAAAAGGCGTAAAAGATTCATGCGCTGCAATACATCTTTATCTAAAAGAAGGTCATCGCGACGTGTAGACGAAGCAGTAAGATCAATAGCAGGGAAAATACGCTTGTTGGCCAGGCGGCGATCCAGCAATAATTCCATGTTACCGGTTCCTTTAAATTCTTCAAAAATTACCTCGTCCATTTTTGATCCTGTTTCTATAAGCGCTGTAGCCAAAATGGTGAGCGATCCACCAAATTCTATTTTACGTGCTGCTCCAAAAAATTGCTTTGGTTTCTGCATGGCGTTGGCTTCTACACCACCCGACAATACCTTGCCAGATGCCGGAGCTACGGTGTTGTGCGCCCGTGCAAGGCGGGTAATAGAGTCTAACAATATCACCACATCATGACCACATTCTACCAGGCGTTTTGCCTTTTGCAAAGCAACTGCTGATACTTTTACGTGTTTTTCTGCTGGCTCATCAAAAGTAGAGGCAATAACTTCTGCCCGCACACTACGCTCCATATCGGTTACTTCTTCCGGGCGTTCATCTATCAATACTACCATCAGGTATATTTCCGGATGATTAGCAGCAATGGCATTGGCTACTTCTTTCAACAATACGGTTTTACCCACTTTTGGCTGAGCTACTATCAATCCCCGTTGCCCTTTACCAATGGGGGTAAAAAGGTCCATGATACGGGTACTGTAATTATTAGAAGTAGTAAAAAGATTTAATTTTTCAAAAGGAAAGAGCGGTGTTAAATAATCAAAAGGAACCCGGTCCCGCACTTCTTCAGGGCTTTTGCCATTGATGGAATCAACTCTTAAAAGTGCAAAGTATTTTTCTCCTTCTTTTGGTGGGCGTACGGTACCATGTACAGTATCACCGGTCTTTAATCCAAATAATTTTATTTGAGATGGAGATACATAAATATCATCTGGAGAGGATAAATAATTATAATCAGAAGATCGTAAGAAACCATACCCATCAGGCATCATTTCCAATACGCCTTCTGCAATGATCACTCCATCAAATTCAATATTAAACGCTTGCTGCTCCCGGCGGGGAGGATAAAATTTATTGATTATATTCTGCTGCGTATTATTCCTTTCAGAACCAAGTGGTGCCTGCTCTCCCGCATTATTTTCATTTTCCTCACTACCTTCTTGTCCTTCATTATTGTCATTATTTGAAGCCGTTGTATTACCATCGGCTTCTGGCTGAAAGGGAAGTTCAGCTACTTCTTGTGCCGGTTCAGCATCTTCTGCTTTCTTGCGGCCTCGCTTTGGTTTTTCTTCTTTTTTAATAGGGGCTAATTTCTTAGCAGGTTTTTCCATCACGGCAGGTTCTTCAGCTACTATTGTTTCTTCCACAACAGCTTCTTCTACATTATTAGGTGTATTTGCTTTTACAATTCGTTTTCGTTTTGGCTTTTCAGATGCAGCTTCCGTTTTACTGCCACCTACCACGGCTTGCTTATCCAATATTTTATAAATAAGATCTTGTTTCCCCAACTTTTTTGCTTGGTCAATGTCAAGGGTTTCAGCAATGTCCAAAAGTTCAGGGACAAGCATGTCGTTCAACTGCAAGATGTCGTACATATGGAAATGTTATTTAAAAAGTGCCGGTTCAAACACAAGTTCTTTTGGCTAAAATGATTTTAAAAAATTGAATGGAATAGGTAAATCCAGGTGTTGTGAGTATTAAAAGGACTGAACTCTCTTCTATTTCTGCTGCAATTATAGTGCTAAAATAGGAAATGCAAAAATTTTTATACCCATAGAAACGCTAAGATTTTATGCAGGGTATGCTTTTGAAGGTAATTATCTTTGCACCCTTTATAAAGCATTATGATTAACAAAAGAACCAAAATAAAGGACTTGTTAGTGTCAGAACCAAAGGAGCAGGAAGTGACGGTAATGGGTTGGGTACGCACCTTTCGCAATAATCAGTTTATAGCGTTGAATGATGGATCTACTAACAACAACGTACAGGTAGTTTTAGAATTAGGAAAATTTGAAGAAGCTTTGCTGAAACGCATTACTACCAGCGCTTCTATAAAAATAAAAGGCATATTAATTCCTTCATTAGGCAAAGGCCAAAAGGTAGAAGTAAAGGCAACCGAGGTCGAGATTTTAGGCGATTCTGACCCTGAAAAATATCCCTTACAACCAAAAAAACATAGCCTTGAATTTTTGCGGGAAAAAGCTCATTTACGGTTTCGTACCAACACCTTTGGAGCTATATTCCGGGTGCGGCATTCATTAGCATTTGCAGTGCATCAATTTTTTAATGAGAGAGGTTTTGTGTACCTGCATACTCCAATCATTACTGCCTCAGATGCAGAAGGTGCCGGTGAAATGTTTCGGGTTTCTACTTTGCCATTTGATAATCCCGGCCGTAAAGATGATGGCACCATCGACTTTAGTAACGACTTTTTTGGCCGTGCAACCAACCTTACCGTAAGCGGTCAATTGGAAGGCGAATTGGGAGCTACTGCCTTTGGAGATGTTTACACTTTTGGGCCCACTTTCCGAGCAGAAAATTCTAATACAGCACGGCATCTCGCAGAGTTTTGGATGATAGAACCTGAGATGGCTTTTTATGACCTGGAAGACAATGCAAATATGGCGGAGGAATTTATTCAATACCTCATATCGTATGTAATAAAAAATAATAGCGATGATTTGGAATTTTTGCGACAGCGCTTGCTGGAAGAAGAAAAAAGCAAACCGCAAACGGAGCGCAGTGCGTTGGATTTATTACAAAAACTTCAATTTGTAATTGACAACAAATTTGAACGGATCACTTACACGGAAGCCATCGAAATATTATTGCAATCTTCTCATTACAAAAAGAAAAAATTTCAATACGATGTAAGTTGGGGCATAGATATGCAAAGCGAACACGAACGCTACCTGGTAGAAAAGCATTTTAAAAAACCAGTAATTGTGACCGATTATCCAAAAGAAATAAAGGCATTTTACATGCGCCAAAATGACGATGGAAAAACGGTGGCCGCCATGGATATTTTAGCACCCGGTATTGGTGAAATGGTGGGTGGTTCGCAGCGGGAAGAGCGGCTGGATAAATTAGAACAGCGCATGCAGGAAATGCACATAGATACTAATGAACTTTGGTGGTACCTCGATACGCGCCGATTTGGTACGGTGCCGCACGCAGGCTTTGGCCTTGGCTTTGAACGCATGGTGCAGTTTGTGACCGGCATGACCAACATCCGTGATGTAATTGCCTTTCCGCGAACGCCTAAGAGTGCTGAGTTTTAGTGCCTTCCGGTATGCTGAGCACCGGCAGGTGCGCTTTAGTTACCACGTCTTTTGTATGAAGTTTGAAAAAGAAATTTTCGATCCAGCTATGTTCGTGTGGCAGTAAAATAAGCAGGTCTGCATTCGTTTGTCCGGCAAAGGATTCCAGGCCATGTAAGAAATGTTCATCATTGATTACAGTATAGTCAGGATTGGCCGATTCCAAAAGGCTTTGCAATTTTAAAGCTGCTTGTTCACTTACTCCTTCGCCGTCTTTGTTGGTAGCTATATGTACCAAATGAAGTTGTGCTTCAAAAGTTTGTAATATTTCCAGAATTCGTGCGGTAGGAGTTTTATCTACCTGCTGCAGATCGGTAGCCAGCACAATGTTTTTTATTGGTTTATAAGAGAATTCAGCAGGTACCGTTATCAACACACTATTCACCCTGCGCACAGCGGATACTACATTGCTGCCAAACAACATTTTTTCTGCCGCACTCGTGCTGTGGGTACTCATTACTACCGCAAAAGGATTCATTTCTTCGCACAAGTCTTTTAATTCTTCCACCACATCTCCCAGGCGGCTTTCCACGCTTACAGGCAGGGATGGATAGGTTTTCAACAACTCTTGCTGATACCTTGCCAGGCCTGCATCAGCGCTGTTTTTCAACTCATCGCCCGATAGCACCATCACCGGCATTTCATTGATGGTGATGGGTATCATATATACATGCAACAGCAATAGGTCGGCGCCAATCGTTTGTGCCAGTTGAGCGCCATAGTGCAAGGCATTATCCGATGCAGGCGAAAAGTCGGTAGGAATGATGATGCGTTTCATGAGCTGGTAATAAGTGACCTTAAAATTATAGAATTATATAAGGAAGCGGTGTATTAAATAAAGTAGCTTTTATAAAAATGGGATACCTGCACTATTGAGTAAAACAGATGAAATGCATCTGTCAAAAAAGTATATAAATGTTCCGACTTACTTCCTCATTATTAAAAATCCTTGTGTTTTAAAAAGAAAAGACTGTTGTAGTTTAGCAACATAAATAATTGCTTTATGAATATTCCCGTAGTTGACCTTTCCGATTTTTTGAGCGGAGATGAATCCCGTAAGAAAAATTTCGTTGCACAGTTAGGAAAAGCATATGAAGAAGTAGGATTTGTAGCGGTAAAAAATCACGGCATTCCTGATAATTTGATTGGCGATTTATACAAATTTGTACAACAATTTTTTGCACTTCCGGATGAAGTAAAATTAGGTTACGAGAAGAAAGAATTGGCTGGGCAAAGAGGCTACACTTCGTTTGGCCGGGAGCATGCCAAAGGCTTTGATGCCCCCGACCTGAAAGAGTTTTTTCAGTACGGACAAACGGTAGAAGATGGAGCAAAAACCGAAGACTATCCTGATAACGTAACGGTAGATGAGATACCTGCCTTTACCCCTACTTTATATAATGCGTACCGCAATTTTGAAAAAAGCGGAAAGGCTTTATTACAGGCTATAGCGCTGTACTTAGGTTTAGACGAACATTACTTTGACGAATGGGTGCATAATGGCAATTCTATTTTAAGAGCCATCCATTATCCCCCAATAAAAAATGAACCTAAGTCCGCTATACGAGCCGAACAACACGAAGACATTAACCTCATTACTTTATTGGTTGGCGCTTCCGCTGATGGGTTACAAATACTGACCAAGCAAAATGAGTGGGTGGGCGTTACTTCATTGCCAGAACAGATAGTGGTAAATGTGGGTGATATGCTGCAGCGATTAACCAATAACAAACTACGATCTACTACCCACCGGGTGGTCAATCCTCCACGTGAGCTGTGGGGTACCTCCCGTTATTCAATTCCTTTCTTTCTGCATCCAAAAAGCGAAATGAGCCTCTCTTGCCTTCAAGGTTGTGTGGACGAAGAAAAAGAAAAGGCCTATGAGGATGTAACAGCCGGCGAGTATTTAGATGAGCGTTTGAGGGAAATTGGATTGAAGAAATAAAATAGAGAATTAGAGTTAAAAAATAATTTAAAAACACCTTTCGGGGTGTTTTTTTTATTTATACACCCATAAGAATAAAAGAATAAAATTTTTTTTAAATTTTTTTTATAATTATATTATTCATAATCAGCCACTTATACCTATAATAGTATCTAACCAACTACATTACCATAAAAAATAAGGTACTATATTTTGCATAGTACCAAACAACACCTTATCTTTGTTTCAACAAATCAAAAAAAGTAATCCCGGAGGTTTCCATGAATATTGAAAATACACAAAGCCAGATGCGGAAAGGGATCCTGGAGTTTTGCATTCTTTCCATCATACGCCGGGGTGAGGCCTACCCCAGTGATATAGTGGAGGAAATGAAAGCCGCCAACCTGTTTATATTGGAAGGCACACTTTATCCCTTACTCACCCGATTGAAAAATGCGGACATGCTCACCTACCGATGGGTAGAAAGCAACAGCGGTCCACCCCGCAAATATTTTTTACTAACAGAAAAAGGCGAAGCGTTTTATAAAGAGCTGGAACAAACCTGGCTTGAGCTTTCCAATGGAGTAAATGCATTGACCAAAAAAGAAGAAAACAAATCTTAAAACTTCAACCAAACAGAAATAAAATGAAAAAGATCATCAATATAAACTTATCGGGCAGGGTAATTCCCATAGAGGATTCTGCTTACGAAAGTTTGCAACGGTATATTGATAGTTTGCGCCGCTACTTTGCAGCGGAAGAAGGCCGCGACGAAATTATCAACGACATTGAAAGCCGCATAGCGGAATTAATGAATGATAAGATAAAGAAAGGTGCCACTTCTGTAACTGATGCGGATATAAATGAGATCATAAATTCTATGGGACGCATAGAAGACTTTGAGGCGGCTGACCATGCGGAAAGCTTTGCTGGCAGCGAAAATACAGGCGCCAAGGCGGAGCAATCCGCTTTTAGTTATACCCAACCAGGCAGCAAAAGATTCAGAGGCCGGCTTCACCGTGATGCGAGTGATAAAATATTGGGTGGAGTGTGCTCAGGCATTGCCAGCTATATGAATGTAGATCCGGCTATCGTGCGCCTGTTGTTTGGTATTATCACCTTTGGAGGATTTGGTTTTGGTATTTTGATCTATGTATTATTATGGATCATAGTGCCGGCAAAAAATTTGGAAGGCTATGTAGGCAAAAGATTGTTTCGCAACCCGGAAGACCGCATCATTGGCGGAGTTGCCGGCGGCTTGGGTGCCTACTTCAATAAGGAGTCATGGATGATCCGGCTCATATTTGCCGCACCCTTGTTATTAAACTTATTATTTGGTGTATTCAATGGGTTGTTCATTGCCGGTCACCGGGAGTTATTTCCTAACGTATTTTTTGGATCTTTCACTGGCACTTTCATATTAGCCTATATAATCCTTTGGGTTATTTTACCAGAAGCCCGCAGCCCGTTTGAAAAAATGGAAATGCGCGGCGAAAAAGTAGATGTGAACAGCATCAGGCAAAATGTGCAGGAAGGAATGACTGATTTTAAAACCAAAGCGCAAGCTTGGGGTGAAGAAGTAAAAACGACTGCTCAAGACTTTAGTCAGCGTGTAGGCAACTTTACTGGCGGTCAGGGCAAAACCATTGCCTCGGAAATGTCGGCGCGGGCGAGGCCCGTAGCCAATGGTATAGGCCATGTGATTGGCGTTCTTTTCAAAGCGTTCTTTCTTTTTATTGCCGGCACTATTGCATTTGCTTTATTCGTGGTGGTTTTGGTTTTTATTTTAGGCGGCATTGCCCAGCCTTTTAAAGACTTTCTATTAAATGGATATTGGCAAAATCTTTCTCTATGGGGCACCTTGATTTTCTTTTTAGCAGTACCTCTTATAGCAGTAATCACCTGGATCGTGCGCCGCTTAATGAAAGCACGTTCTCAAAACAGATACCTCGGTTGGATCTTTGGAGGTTTGTGGACTTTAGGTTGGTTTTGCCTTATAATGTTTATTGCCTCCATGTCAAAAGACTTTCGTTATTACAATAAAACAATCGAAGAAGTAGCTGTAAACCAACCAGCATTGGGAGGATTAACCGTAAGGGTAGATGAACCGGAAGTAAGCTACAGCGGCACGTATGGATTTATAAATAAGAACGGAGGGGATGGCTTCGACGTGACAGAGGATACGCTCACACTATCCAACATAAAAGTACGGGTAGAGAAAAGCAACGACAGCAATTATCATGTAAGTATTTGGAGATATAGTGCGGGCCGAAACCGTACAGATGCTGCTCAGAGAGCTACACGCATTACGTACAGCGCTACTTCTTTTGATAGTGCCCTTGTATTGAATAGCGGGTTTGGCATCAGCAAAGAACAAAAATACAGAGGTCAAAAAGTGATAGTGGAAATAAAAGTACCGGTTGGTAAAAGAGTCAAATTTGATGAAAGTTTAGAAAACAAATTGAGTAACACCAACATCCGCATTAGAGAAAGAAAGAATTGGGGCAATCGCGATTGGGATATGGATTGGAACGACGATAGCTATTACAATTGGAAATCAAACCAAGATTATATAATGACTGTAAATGGGGAACTGGAAGTAGTGGGCGGAGAGAGCGAGCCGGCTACAGACCCCAACGGAGTATATGAATACCGGAAGGATAGTGACAACACCCTAAACGATTCGCTAAAAGAAAAGGCCAGAGATCAATTGGAGGAGCAAATAAAACAACAACGCCGGGTGATAGATGAAGAAAAACAACGCCTGCAGGATCTGCAACGTAAAAAAGAAAACAGCAGAACAACGATGACACCAACAGAAAATGTGAAACATCGTTTTTCAGAAAATACCGCACAGATCGCGTCGCCTTTCTTTTCGCTACTGGTAATATAATCAACTCGGTTGAAGTTAAATGGTCTCGGATCATTTACTCAAATGCCCCTAATTCTTTAGGGGCATTTTTTATGCTTCAGGCGTTTTTGATAATTGAGAAATAGAGATTGAATTACAAAAGCATTGTTGGCAGCCCACATGGCAACCATTATTTTTGCCGTTCAATTTTTTTTACATGAAGCACACTCCATTTACAGAAAAGCATATTGCTCTTGGGGCAAAGATGGCCGAATTTGCCGGGTACAATATGCCCATTAGCTATAGCAGTATTATAGAAGAGCATATGGCGGTGCGCCGCAATGCAGGCGTGTTTGATGTTAGCCACATGGGTGAGTTTATTTTAAAAGGAGATGGAGCCCTTGATCTTATACAACGCATCACCACCAATGATGCTTCCAAATTAGTAAAAGGAAAAGCACAATACAGTTGCCTGACCAATGTATCAGCGGGAATTATTGACGACCTGATCATTTACTGCGTTGAAGAAAACAAAGTGTATATGATAGTGGTGAATGCGTCTAATATTGAAAAAGACTGGAACTGGATACAACAGCACAATACCGGCAATGTAGAAATGCACAACATAAGTGATGAAACTTGTTTGCTGGCCATACAAGGTCCTAATGCTACAAAAATATTGCAACCCCTGACGGAGATGGATATTCTAAATTTAAAATATTACACATTTTTAAAAGGAACCTTTGCCGGTGTAGAAAATGTATTGGTTAGTGCAACTGGTTATACAGGGTCTGGTGGTGTTGAAATTTATTTTGAAGACAAAGACGGAGCTGCCGATAAAATATGGACTGCTATTTTTGAAACCGGTACGCCGCAAGGTTTAAAACCAATAGGATTGGCCGCAAGAGATACACTGCGATTAGAAATGGGTTATTGTCTTTATGGAAACGATATAGATGATACCACTTCCCCTTTGGAAGCAGGCTTAGGATGGATCACCAAATTTACTAAAGACTTTACCGCTAAGGATATTTTAGAACTACAAAAAGAAGAAGGCGTTGACCGCAAACTGGTAGGATTTGAAATGATAGACCGCGGCATTCCCCGCCATGGTTACGAAATAAAAAGCTTTGAAGCCATCGGTATTGGATACGTCACCTCCGGCACACAATCTCCCAGCCTCAATAAGGCAATTGGAATGGGTTATGTAGCCAAAGCATATGCAACCATTGGTACCATCGTTTATATAAAAGTGCGTGATAAATTGCTACAAGCAAAAGTGGTAAAAATGCCTTTCGCTTAACTGGAAGTACACCATTAAAATAAATAGTAACACCATCAAATTATAATTTTTAATTGGGCAACATTAAGTCATGCCGTTCATCCATTTAACCACCTTTATTGCAGCTCCAGCCGAAAGGGTTTTTGACCTTAGCCGGAGCATAATGCTACATAAGCGGTCTATGGATAAATATGGGGAACAGGCAGTAAATGGAAAGACATCCGGCTTATTAGAATTTGATGAAACCGTGACGTGGAAAGCAAAACATATATATAAAGAACGATTGCTGAAAGTGAAGATCACGGCATTGCAACGGCCATATTCATTTACAGACGAACAGGTAACCGGTGATTTCAAAACAATGAAACACGATCACTTTTTTAAGCCCGTGGATAACGGTACCATCATGATCGACCAGTTTCATTTTGAAATAGGTAATCCTTTTGCTAAATGGATCAATGCATTTTACCTCACGGCTTACCTGACGCGGCTGTTAGAAGAAAGAAATGCACATCTTAAAAATATGGCCGAAGGAGGCCAGTGGGCACCGCTTCTCCTGCGATAACAAACAACCTGATAAAAAACCGCAACCATTTTTACCCAACAGTTACTAATTATCCATTGCATAAATTAACGGTTTAATTGTTCGCGATATAATTGCTACAACACCTACTGCCGTTATCTTTGCGGCCATGCAAAAACCATCGCTTTTTACCAGTCTTTCTCCTTCCTTATTGCCCTTGTATGAAGTAAGTAATGCGGTGGTGGTAGTGATTGATATATTACGGGCTACCTCCACTATTGCTACAGCTTTGTACCATGGAGCTCGGGAAATAATTCCGGTGGATAGTGTGGAAAAATGCATTCGCCTGGGGCGGGAACTGAATTGCATTACTGCAGGTGAGCGGGATGGAAAAGTAGCGGAAGGATTGCAGTATGGAAACTCCTCTTTTGAATATCCACAAAGCTTTATTGAAGGAAAAACTTTAGTGCTTACCACTACCAACGGTACCCGATTGCTGCACATGGCCCTTGCCAAAGGAGCTACGGAGATCATCACCGGTTCCTTTTTAAATCTGTCCGCCGTTTGCGATCATTTGCTTCAATCAAAAAAAAATGTGATACTGGCATGTGCCGGTTGGAAGGACAAAGTGAATATGGAAGATACCTTATTTGCCGGAGCCGTTATTGACCGCATACAAGCATCATTTTCTATCAATTGCGATTCATCGCACATTGCATTGAATCTACATAATCTGGCTAAAGAAGACAGGTACGAGTTCATGAAAAAGAACGATGCCTCTCACTACCACCGCCTTACTGATTTTGGTTTGGAAAAAGATATTCGCCATTGCCTTACTACGGATGTAGCCAATGTATTGCCGGAATATATGCATGGAAAACTAGTGGTGCAATAAAGAAAAACAAATAGGAAAATTTCTATGGAATTTTTCAGCCATTGAAGGAAAATGGTCATTAGGCAACGCCAATATTTTTAAAAAAAATAAGCGGCAACTTTAACGCTTAAAATATATTTTCTTTAGGTTTTTTGTGCTTCTTTCTTTTACTTTTGCCAATTGCCCTTTTTTATAGCTAATGGAAATGTTACGTTCTGTTTTACCTGATATTTAAAAAGTAAAGTGTTGCTGTAATCGGATTTTAGACAAGAAAAAAGCTGGTCTTTTTTCCTAAAATAATAGGTAGCAAAAAGGAGCAAATCATAAAATTGAAACCCTAAATCGCTTGGCATTACCGCACCTCATAAAATACGTTTATACCCATGGCACCGATGAAGTAATTCGTCGTGGTAAAAAAATTCAGGCCATTGGTTTTGCCGAAATGGCCGAGCACGATGATTTGTTTGGCTCTGCAGTTTTTCGGGTAAAAGATGATACGTACGCTACCTTTTATAAAGTACAGGTGCAGCAATACAAAGACCCGAAAACTCTTTCTGTTCGGTGTACCTGCCCTTACAACCTGGGCGACATTTGCCGCCACGAAGTAGCTTCCCTCCTCCGGTTGCAGGAGATGATTGATAAAGGCATGCTGCATTCAGATGATCATGAATATGATCAGCGGCACACCGTGGCAAAAATGAAAACCATTGAAATGAAAACAATGCGTTTGCTGAGTGCCCCGGATGTGTTTGAGCAGGCAGAAGATTATTTAAAAGATAAGAAACCAATTATAGAAAGTGCTGTTGATGAAACAGTGAAAGCGAAAGTGAAAATTGGTGGAGAAACCTACTCCGTAATTCTTCGGAGGAATGAGGAACGCAACTTTGATACGTCCTCTGATTATGTAGATACAGAGCACCCGCTTTGCTTACCCAAACTCATTGTTTTTATTCATCTTTTATACGGGCACGGGCAGCATTATTTTGATACCATCCGCAATTGGGATAAGGAAAAAAATAAGCTGTTGGAAGCGTATGGTTTTAGCTTAAGCGATAACCTAAAAGGCAAATTTGAATTTTCTTATAAAGAAGGCAAACCATTCTTAAGAGTATTGGATGTTTCCATCAAACGCATTGCCGTAGCGCCGCCCCCCACACCTCGGTATGAAGAAAAACCAGAGGAGGATGAAGACGAGGAGGTGGAAGAAAAAATAGAAAAGCAAAGTGGCAAAACAGGTATTGTTTTTAATTTTCATAAAAAAGAATATCCTCACTTTGTAGTAGATGTGGTAGCGGGCGAATGGGATGATAAGAATAGCCTGGCAGGCAATGTACAAAAGTTGGAACTTTCAAAATACATCAATACAGATGGATTTGATGAGCACGATAAAAACATACTTTCTTTAGTACGCAAAGTGCAGGATGCAGAGATAAGTAAATACATTAATCGCAACTCTCCTTTCTCTGGTATTTGGGAAAACATAATACACCCGGAAGACGAAGAACTGGCTGAAGAAACAAAGGTGTTGATCAACGAATACCTGTTGCCAAAACTCAAAAAAATTTTTGCAGAAAAAGGCCGTACCCCGGTATATATGTTACCGAAAAATGAACCCTTCAAAACAGCGAGTCTTATTAAAGTAGAATTAGCGGAAAGTGGCATTGCTCCTCATTTTTCGGTAGCTACACAAGAGAATAATTATGAAGTAGCTTGTTTTGTAAAACCGGATGCGGTGGCTTATTCCTTAACGGACAATGAAGTGGGAACACCACTTCTTTTTTTATACAATTTTCAACTATACCTGTGGCAAAGTGTAGATGCCGTAAATACAGCGCAAAAGTTTCTTCCATCCGGCATTAAAAAAATAAAGGAAGAGGAGTGGTCTGCGGAATTGCGCAACTTGATAGTGCCGCTGGCAAAAGATTACAAAGTTGATTTTGACCGCACATTGATCAGTGAAATAAAAGATGGCGAGCCGGATGTAAAACTATACCTGCAGGAGAAAGGCGACTACCTTGTGTTTCAGCCGGTGTACTCCTACAAAGGGTTTGATGCCCGCTTGAGAGATGGCGATGAATTGATCATACCGCAAGGCGACAAAGTAATAGTAGTGCATAGAAACCGGGAGGCAGAGGGACGGTTTTTAGAAAGGCTGGAAACGCTGCACTCCAACTTTGTGCATATGAATGAAGGAGCGGCACTTGCCTTAAAAGGAGCCGAAGTGTTGAAGAACAATTGGTTCTTTCTTTTTAATGATGCCATGAAGGAAGCAAAGGTTTCTGTTTATGGTTTTGAATCATTGAAAAACTTTCGTTTTAATACAGCTAAACCGACCACGCACATTTTTATATCATCTGCTACGGACTGGTTTGATGCAAAAGTGGATATTCTCTTTGGCGATCAAAAAGTAAGTGTAGCTGAAGTGAAAAAAGCATTAGCCAACAAGCAACAATTTGTGCAACTGGAAGATGGCACTTTGGGCATTTTACCGGAAGACTGGCTCAAAAAATATTCCTTACTATTCAGAGTAGGAGAAGGCAAGTCCGATAAATTAAAAATATCCCGCTATCACCTCAGCGTGATTGACGACCTGTACGAAAACCGCAATGAAGAAGAACTAACCATACAGCTGGAAGAAAAGTACGACCGCATAAAAGCAAATCATGAGATCAAAGAAATAGAACCTCCAACTGAGTTGCAGGCCATCCTGCGTCCGTACCAGGTAGCCGGTTATCAATGGCTTAATTACCTCAGCGAAGTATCGTGGGGAGGTATACTGGCAGATGATATGGGATTGGGAAAAACAGTACAGGCACTTTCTTTTCTGCAACATTTTTTTCAACACCACGGCAGCTTAAAAGCCTTAGTGGTTTGCCCTACTACGCTTATTTATAATTGGGAGAACGAAATAAAAAAATTCACTCCATCATTATCGTATCATATACACCACGGCAGCACCCGCTTGCGCCATCCGGATGAACTGGCAAAGCACAATGTAATGATCACCACCTATGGCACCTTGCGTAGCGATATAAAGTTGTTCATACAAATACCGTTTGACTATGTGGTGTTGGATGAAAGCCAGGCCATCAAGAACCCGGCAAGTAAAGTAACCAAAGCAGCCTCATTATTGAATGCAAAGCACCGGTTGTGTATGAGTGGTACGCCCTTGCAAAACAATACGTTTGACATCTTTGCACAAATGAATTTTTTGAATCCCGGCATGCTCGGAACGGTGGAGTTTTTCCGGCAAGAGTTTGCCATACCTATTGACAAGTTTGGCGAGCCCGAGCAAAAAGAACACCTCAAAAAAATCCTTTATCCATTTATATTGCGCCGCACCAAAGAGCAGGTAGCCAAAGACCTTCCGGAAAAAACAGAAACTATTTTGTTTTGCGAAATGGAAGACGAGCAACGCAAAATATATGATGCGTACCGCAATGAATTTCGAAATAAAATATTAGGCACCATTGAAGAACAGGGCATTCAGAAATCGCAGCTCACCATCTTGCAAGGCCTGATGAAGCTGCGGCAAATATGCGATTCTCCGGCCATCTTAAATGAATCTGAAAAGTTTGAAAATCATTCCATCAAGTTAGACGAACTAAGCCGCGAGATCAATGAAAATATAGGCAACCACAAAGCACTGATCTTTTCGCAGTTCCTCGGTATGCTGGCGTTGATAAGAACAAAGCTCGAAGAGCTCGGTATCAAGTATGAATATTTTGACGGCAGCACCTCGGCCCCCGACCGGCAAAAAGCTATTGAATCATTTCAGAATGATGAGGAAACAAGAGTGTTTTTAATATCCTTAAAAGCAGGTGGTGTAGGCCTCAATCTTACGGCTGCGGACTATGTATATATTGTAGATCCGTGGTGGAACCCGGCGGTGGAGCAGCAGGCCATTGACCGTACACACCGCATAGGCCAAACCAAAAATATTTTTGCCTACCGCATGATCTGCAAGGATACCATTGAAGATAAAATAATGCAGTTGCAGGAGCGCAAACGCCTGCTGGCAAGAGAGCTAATTGCCGATGATGCCACGTTTGTAAAAGCATTAAGCAGAGAAGATGTAGAGTATTTATTTAGCTAACTTTTGACCCCTGATCAACAACAGTGGCGACGCTCCGTTCAACAGCAGAATGAAATGGGGCATTAGGTATGCGAATCTCTGATAAGCCACATCAAATAATATCTCCTCTACCAGTATAGCAGCCATTATACCTGTAAAAGATTTTGTAAGCGACATGACCGCATGCACTTTATCTTGTTGCAAGGCACCAAAATATTGTTCGTAAACTACTATTCCCCGGTTCATCCGGATACTTTTCATCCTCATCATCATCTTGCCTCAGTTGTAGCAATACTTTTGTTGGCTGCTGCCGTTTCTTAGGCAATTGGTATAGTGATTATATACTCTGTCCGAAAGTCAATAGATTGTTATCCGGGTCAAGCAAAGCAAATTCTTTTTGTCCCCAGGGTTTTGTCTCTAATGCTCCATTTGGGTGTATGCTTACTTTATTGTCTAAAAATGATTGATACAAAATATCAATATTATCGGTTCGGATATAGACGCCTGAATAGTTTTCCTTAGGGGCAATATCTTTAAACTCAAAAAAGTGAATTTCTATGTTGTCTTTTTCAACCATTAGATAACCGTCATAGTCAGAACTTCCAACGTTTCGAAAACCTAAGTTATTTACATAGTAATCTTTTGTTGCGGCCTTATTCCGCATTGGCAATTTGGGATTTACGTGTGTCAGCATACTTTTCTGAATGGTCTTAAAAATAAAATTGTTTTCGAAGTTTTAGTTGAGATTAGGCAAATTGGCTCTGACCAAATTTCCTGATTTGTACAAATTTTTATGTTCACAAGTCCATTTGCTAATGCTAAATTTCTAACATCGTCCAAACTTATGGTTGACGCTACTTTTGCCGATTTCTTCGGACAAGAAATCCAAATAATTCCGTTTTGTTCAATTTCATTTCTTAGATTAATAATGTCTTTTTATAATTCAGTAATTTTTTTGGTAAAAGAGTGAATGAAATTTTTTTTGCCTTTTTGTCGGTTAAAATTTTATATCATTTAATAAATCGTCAAAAAGGTCAAAGTAATAGTCAGGATGATTAACAAGTCGAATTTTGTGTCCGTCTTTTATGCCTAACTTTTTTGCAAGTGGTGTTCCTGAATATCCTGATGTTTTCATTTTGAATTTTATTTAGTTCCCCATTCCCAAAGTCCAAACAATACTTTCTTGTCTACTGGGTGTCCTGATTGTTTTAAGCATAAAACTATTTGTCCCCTATGGTGACTTTCGTGTGAAATAATATATCCTAAGAAAGCTGTTGGATGTGGTTTAAAGCCTCTTAATTTTCCTTCTCCTAATGCCTTTTCAAGCATTTCTGAAATTGCTTTTCCACTTTTCATTAATTGTTCAGTGATATTTTTTTTTGTTTTATTTTCTTTTTCAATTTTTTCAACACTTGTCAAAAGCTCAGGAAAACCTTCTTTTAACCACATAAGTCTTACATTATGTATATGTGCAAAATGTTCAGCAACTGTCCGCCCCTTTGATAATGAAATAGAGGTTAAATGTTTTTCATCAATGGAATTCAATAAGTACAAAACTATCTTGTTGTTGATTTCCCAAGTTTCAATTATCTGTTTCATAATTTTGATTTTTTAAATATCTCATGATCTTGGTGGTTTCAATCTTTTAGCGCAACGCTGTTATCAAATTTAATGTTTTATTGGAAACTCTTTTTTTGTTTTAAAAAGTGATGTAAAAAAGGTGATTAAATGAGGGAAGCTTTTACACTTCCCATCACTTTTCAAAAGCCTGTTTGTTCGCTGTGGTTTCCATCTCCAGCCACACAGGTAAAAGATTTTATGCTATTTGTTTAAGAATTATTTCTTCAAAAACTTCTTTTGGTGTTCGATAGTCAAGTACATGTCTGGGTCTTTCGTTAAGCTGATTTTGTACCTCTTTTATTCTTGCTGAAGAGATAGTATTAAAATCTGTTCCGGAAGGAAAATAATCTCTTATCAATCCGTTGCTGTTTTCGTTGGTTGGTCTTTCCCATGGGCTGTAGGGATGAGTGAAATAGACCTGTATTTTAGTGTGCTTAGTAAAGAGTTTGTGCTGCGCCATTTCAGTGCCGTTATCATAGGTCATGGTCTTCTTCATTTGTGTAGGAATGGATTTGAATTCCTTCTCAAAAGCTTTGCGAACGGTGGTGGCATCTCTCGCTTTTAAAGGCACTATGATGATGGTACGAGTAGTGCGTTCAACCAGCGTGCCTATTGCACTTAAGCGTTCTTTGCCCATCACCAGGTCACCTTCCCAATGACCGGGAATAAGCCTTCCTTTTACTTCTTCGGGTCGTTCATCTATTCGAATGGGATCCTTAATTGTGGTGCGTTTATCAGCACCTCTTCGCACACTACCACGGTACTTTCTTTTCTGTCTCAATTCAGAAATAAGCAGCTTTTTTAACTCCGTTTTGCTGTGCAGATAGATGTATAAATAAATGGCTTCGTGAGAGATTTGCATGGCTTTATTATCGGGAAACTTTCTTTGCAAACTTACGCTGATTTGCTGCGGCGACCACCGCAAAGAGAGCTTTTCGAGCACATAAGTTTCCAGGGCTTCACACACTTTTATTTTATTCTTGCCACTCTTTCGGTTGCTTGAATTAAATACCGCTGACCACTCGGCATTCATGGCTTTATAGCTATCCCTGCCATGTTTTATTACATCTCCCTGAATGGTACTCTTGCTTCGGTTAAGGGCTATTGCAATATCAGCATAACTCTTTTTATGGCTGAGTAATTTTTCTATTTCAATGCGTTCATCAAAGGTTAAACGAACATACTTTTTTGTCATCATACAAGCTAAGTTTTTAAGGCTTAGCGTTGCGTTAGATTATTGAACTGGCGAAGAACTCTTCACATACTATTTCAAATAAGCCAGGCCCAAGGCTTGAATGTATCTTTAAACAAGCATCCAAAATTATTCCTGTTATTT
>JBDSBL010000161.1:0-5442 GCA_039921625.1 Chitinophagaceae bacterium | reverse complement strand
TATTATTTCCAGCTACTTTTTGAATCAGGGCCTTGTATCCATTTATTTTAATTACTTTTTGATCTCCTGTGTTGGTTATAAAAGGAAGGGAAAGCAGGGCATTGATAGCTCCCAATAGCGGAGAGTTTGTAATAAGGTCAAGGGTTATATTTTTTGGTGCCGCTCCATATTCGCGATGAATCACAACTCCGGCAAATCCAGAGGCTCCACTTACATTGTCTTTGGTTTTAATAATACTTTGGCCATCCATAGTAGCGGGCAATTCTTTCAGGATTTCTTTGCCCGTAAGCATATCTAATTCCTGCATCATTTGCTGCATGGCAAACCGGCTATCATCCAATTTGCCTCCTTTGTATGCAGATCTTGCGGTGGCCAGGTCTTTAGCATAGTCCTGTGAAAAACCTGTAAAATAAAAACCAATAAGTAGAAAGAGAATTACTAATTTTTTCATGATGATCATTTTATAAATTCAATAAATTATTTTTCGCCAAGGCTTTTTTTAATGGCATCAATATTAATTTGTCCGGCTGCGTTCATTAGGTCTTGTTCATTTGCAAAGTTGACTCCTTCAAAAAGCAATAAAGAGGTTTGGCCCAATGGCACACTTAATTTATAACCAGAGCTTTGGTCATATTCAATGACGGCCCGATAACCTTTGAATTTTGTTTGTTTCCAGTTTTGTTGCCCACCTGTTTGTTGTGCATAACCACCATTGGCCAGGTACATGTTTATAGCCTGCAACCATATAGCATTGTTTGCTACCGTAAAGCGAAGTTGTTTGTTTCCTTCACCCCATTCGCGGTGGATGGTAAGGCCGGCCCAGCCCCAGCTGGTACTGGCCACTTGGTCCGCGGTTGCATCTTTTTTCAAGCCCGCTATTGTCTCCGGCAATCCTTTCAAAATGTTTTGTCCTATTTGCAGTTCCACACCCAGCATGGCCTGCTGAAGAGAGTACCTTGCTTCACCATAGTTGCCCCCTTTAAATGCAGTCTCAGATGCCGTTAAGTTTTCATCCACGTTTGGCGGAGTAGTTATTAATCCCTGCCCGGTACTATTGCTGGGATTGTTTTTCCCGGTGGAGGAACTACCATTATTTACAGGTTTGCCATCCTTTCCATAAATGGCTTCATCTGTTTTCTTGTTAATGATCTTGTCCGCTGCATTGTCAGTGGCATTTTTAATTTTTCTTAAAATGCCTTGGGCGTGGGTGGTAGAAAAACAACATACTGCCATGCAAAAGCAAAGGGTAAATGATACCTGTTTCATGGTTTTTTATTTACAATAATGAAGTAAGCGTTTTTGTAATCGAGTACGGACTCAAGGGATGCTTTATAGGGTAAGCAGAGAAAGTTAGTATCAAGGTACGAAACAACTATATGCTGGAGAAAACTAAAATAAGTGTCATTTCATTTTTAAAAATGGGTGGAATAAGCCGCTAATTGTTGAATAATTTGTTACAAAACTATCTCTCTGTGCGTACGGGGTACTTCTAAAATAAGGTCTGCTCCGTAAGCCCCGGCAGGAGTCTGATACCCGGTTTTATAATTACCATTCAATATTTTTTTTGCAATAATCAAACTAGTATGTGCCGTAAGCGTGTACCCATCCGGGCAAGAGATACGAGCAGTTTTTTGAGCCCCTTCCATATTAGTTACCTGTCCCCAAACAAGGCTTTTACTCTTTGCCCTTTGCTCATCTGATGGTCCTCTCGGATTTTTGTCAATTTTATTTTTTAAATAGTGACGTATCCAATCCTTTCTCAAAAGCCAATTGAAAAGGTTTTGTGCTTTTAAGATTCTGTAAATATTTGGGCTGATGCCGGTGTACGTTTCAATATTGGGTATGCCTGTGGTGGTGTAAGCAGTGGATACATCCCCCCAGGGAATGGTCATCACAAACACCTTTTTTTCACCAAAGTCAACCCACATACCTTTTTCCCCTAATGGTTTTGTTACAATTTTACCTTCTACCCGGGCAGCTCCTCCTTCTCCTAATCCTTCAATCATAGTAGTAGCGGTACCGTGTGATAATCCACCACCAATGGAGGTAAAAGCTAGTTTTAATGCATGGGCATCGGGCAATGACTCTTTTAAAAATAAGGCAATGCAATCTGTAGGTACCACATCAAAACCAGCACCAGGCAGCACCATGATGTTTGCTGCAATAGCTGCCTTATTATAGGTTTTTGCCATTTCAAATACAGGTATTTCGCCAGTAATATCTAAATAATGCACCTTATGTTGCAGGCAATGCTTTATTGCCGGGCGGGCGGTGAGGCTAAAAGGGCCGGCAGCGTTTACCAGTAACGACACCCCAGTCAGAGCAATTGCCATTTGATCCGGATCCTCCAGGTTTGCTATGTGATAGGGCAAGTTGTAGGTGGTGGCCAGTCTTTCAATCTCCTTTTTATTACGACCGGCTAATACTGGATTCAGTCCATAATCTGCTGCTAATTTTAATATTAATTGGCCGGTATAACCATTAGCGCCGTACAATAAAAAGGAGGTATTTGTCATTATATTATGGGATATAAATTGTGGAAAAAAGTAGGTTAATAGCAGAGTTTTAAAATAAGGAAAGAGTATCTTTAGGAAACAATCGTTATACAAATCCTGTTCATCTATAGTTAATTACACATTACCGAAGGATTAAAAAATTACCACAGTAACAAGTAACCTTGCAACGATAAATCAGTCTATCATGTCTATCAATCTATTGTTTATGACACGTTATCATTTTAATATTTTGGATGAAAATGAAAAGGCCAATACCATCTGGAGCAAAGGTGTATTAATTGGCGAACGGATAGATGCTTTTCACAAAATAAATCTGTATCAGGTTGATGCGTTTTACGTGGAAGTATATCATCATACCCACTTTAATGTGATCACTAAAATACAAAGCTTTTCTTCTACCAATAAACTGCAACCTTACTTAGAAGTCATCAGCCTCGATGGAATTGTGTAAGAATGTTGGTACCTAAAATTTTCTATTTTAAATTAATTGGAAGTTGCGAATCAATAAAGCAAATACTATTTTTTAATAAATATCTGCCATTAGCTTATTTATTAGAAATCTTTTGGCTGGTGTAGCCGGCCGTGGAGGAAACCATGGTAGCATTTGGTTTGGCCAGAAAAAGATAAAACAAGGCAGCAAAAATTCCGAATAATAAAACATTTCTAAATCGTCTTATTCTTCTTTTTCTAATAATCCTGTTGTATGGGGTAAGGGACCGTTTCATGGCTGCTATATTTCCCTCCATTAAAGCAAAACCATACCAATTTGTGTGAACCTTCTATTATAAAATTATTACCTCTTTTATAACTATACTACTGCCTGTTTATCCAATCCAATTTTTGAGAGAAATGCATTATTAAAAACAGTTCGTGTTTCGTCATCAAGAAGTTGCCGGCGGCAATTGAGCCAGGTATCTACAGCAGCATTGCCATACATTTTCCGCACGAGTGGGCCATTAAGATTGAAATTGAATTTACCCCAATGCTCTGTAAAGGGAATATTTAAAGCCTGCAATCGGTCCCATACTTTTTGAATGAACGTTCTTGATGCAGCCGCATCTACCCCGTCCATCTCCAGCACGCAGGTCAATGGAAATTTAGTGAAACCAAGCAACGCACTGGTTCCTTTTACATACCGAAAAGCAATGGCACCTGGAAAGGGATTGCTTTTATTAATGGCGATAATTTCTTCCAACACGCGGCTGGCATCAGCAGCATTTAACCCTATAGCGGCACTTGCTGCCTTTCCGCGAAAACGAGTATTGTTAAAGGTTTCTCCCACCGTACCAAACAAAGGAGGCCCGGGTTTAAATACCAATGGTAGTAACGCATTTACAAGACGGGGTACTAATGGGGCAGAAAGGGTAGGCCCCAAGGTATCTAATATGGTTTGCACGAGGCCCAACGTATTATCTCCATACAAAAAACCTTTATTTTCTCTGATTCTTCGGGTGTAATTGGACACATAAGGTATTTTATACATTGCCTTTAAGTACACCCCTTTGGTAGGATCATTAGGCGCAAAATCATGTGGGTTGATCAACACTTCAAAATGATAAAAATCTTTTCCCGGTGTAACGGTGCTGCTAAGGGGTAGTATATTTTCAAGGCCGCTAAAATCAAATTTGTTTAAGGCACGAGTTAATAATTCATTGTAGGTTACTTCTGATGTTTTGTGCTCTTCAAGCAAAAAAATTGGTTCCGTTTCCAACAATACACCATGCACAAAACCAAAGGATCCAAAACTTACAATAGCCGCATTAAACACATCATCATTTGATATTTTCTCTGCACCAAGCCAATCAATAAACTCCCCAGATGCAACCGGGTTGGATGCTTTTTCTATCCACACCTGTTTGTTAGCGCCTGTAATAATATGCAAGCCCAAAACAGTATCATGCACGGCACCTACTTTAAATGCAGCCCCATGCGTGCCGGTAGCTGTAGCGCCAGCAATGGATTGTCCGTTGCTTGCTCCGGAAGCTTTTAAAGACCTGCCAGCGGCTTCTAGCTTTTCACTTAGTTGCAGCATGCTCATGCCGCATTGCACAAAAAAAAGATCAGATGATTTCTTCCCGGTATTTAAGTATTGAGGAGCCACAAAGGAGTTGGCCAATGCAAAAGACAAGCGGAGTGATTTGGTATCTACCACTCCTCCTTCAGATACAGCCACCTCAGAAAAAGACCAACCATTTCCCATGGCTCTTAATTGTATTTTATTGGCAATAGCATAATTGATCAACCACATAAAATTGGCCGTGGTGGCTTTGTATTTTTGGGTGCTGCTGGTTAATGAGTCTGGCAGTGTAAGTTTAAATGAGGCATCTTTTGTAAACTGGTGCGTAAAATTTTGATGACCATTGGTCCAATTTTGAAGCGGCCATTTTTGAATGCCTTCCGGAAGTTCAGCTGTTGGCACTTTGTTTTATTTTAAATGATTACTAAACGATTTGCCCGCTTTGCTTTATGGTTTTTTTCCAAGGGTATCTGTAGGAATATTTTGCGGGGCACAACACCATTCTACCCGTTGAGGAATGACGGCACCCAAGGTAAGCGCTGATAGGAGTATAAATCCAAGGTTTGTTTTTACCACCACTTTATTTAAATGATTAGCCGCTTTCTCGCATTTAGGATCAATGTCTTTTGGCTGTATCAGGCCCCATGCAAAGGTCCAGGTTGTTTTTTTATTTACAGGGTTGTTGGCCACTGTGTTACAATCATATTGGGAAATGATTTTAGTGGTGCTGCAACCGGGAGCGAAAAAGGTAAAAAATAGGATAAGCGTTGCAGCACCCCAATGTGTCCCTTTCATAAGCTAAAGTTTGGTGGTAAAAAGTTGCTCTACTAAGATAAACATTTAGCATCAGTATCTCTTTCGCTATTTAGTGATGCTCCAAGTGCATTGGTGTTTAGGATCGACCTTAAT
>JBDSBL010000160.1:0-7872 GCA_039921625.1 Chitinophagaceae bacterium | reverse complement strand
CACTACTACCATATCCACTTTCATAGATAAAATGTTGTTCACGGTATCCAACAATGTTTCTCCCTTGGATACGGATGAACCCGAAGTGCTGAAACTAATGGTATCAGCAGAAAGCCGCTTCTCTGCTAACTCAAAGGAAATGCGGGTGCGGGTAGAATTTTCAAAGAAAAGATTAACAATGGTAATATCTCTAAGTGTCGGAACCTTTTTTATTGGTCTCTGTAGCACCTCTTTAAATTGACGGGCTGTTTGCAGAATAATAGAAATATCATTTGCCGTCAGATCTTTTATTCCCAGTAAATGTCGGGTAGAAAGCACCATTAAAGATCAAAGATAAATGATTGAAATAAAATGAAAACAACATTAATCAAGTAGCACAACTTCGTCCGCCCCATCATTTAGCTGCCACCGCACTTTTACTTTTTGAGAAAGGATAGAGTCAATGGTTCGGCCTGAATAATCTGGTTGAATAGGCAGTTCCCTCCGGTATCTTCTATCAATCAGCACCAGCAATTCTACTTTTTCCGGGCGGCCAAAATCCATTAATGCATCAAGCGCAGCTCTTATGGTTCTTCCCGTGTACAACACATCATCCACCAAAACCACTTTCTTTCCTTCAATACTAAATGGTATTTCTACCTTATTTGGGAAGTGCAACTCATTCCGCAGGTCATCGCGGTAAAAAGTAATATCCAACTTTCCGTAAGAAATATCTTGGCTCCCTAGTTCATTTCTTAATTCCTGTACAATTCTATCCGATAAGTATACACCACGTGGCTGTATCCCAATGATCGCTGTGTTTTGCAGCTGTTCATGGTTTTCTAATAACTGATGCGCCAGACGTTTAATGGTAAGCTTTACCTGTTGTTCGTTTAAAAGTGATTTCAATCAGGATAATTTTATTAAAAATAATCAATCAGAAGTAGTAAAAAGGAAGGAGCATAAAAAAAGCCGGAACAGAGTCCGGCTTCAACACTTAACTAAATCAAGATTTATTTATAAGCTCCAAAATGATAAACTAAGTCTATCTGAATAACCTGATTCTTATATTTTACATTCTTCATAGCTGAAGGTGATTTGTCATTATTCCAAACATTTGAAAAACCTTGTGTAAAACGACCACCTAATCCAAGACCAATGCGAGATAAATAACCTAAGCCAACACCTGCACCAAAGTCTGTTTTCTTAACGTAGTCCATGTCTTTTAAATTAACACTTTTACCATTAGTTCTGTCTCCGTTTGCACTGGACAGGTAGCTAAATTGTGGACCAAGCTCTACAAAAAATCCACCTTCTGATTGTAATTGAAGCATCATTGGTACAGAAATATAATGAAAATCATATTCGTTGATACCTGCCAAATTTGCATCAGTGGAAGAAAGTGCATCTGCCTTAGTGCCCTGTCCATTGTATAAAATCTCCGGCTGAAACCGTAGCATGCTAGTTAAAGGGATATTTACAAATAAACCACCATTAAATGATGTTTTTAAATTTGTATTAATGCTATTAGAAGCATTAGCATCATCATTAATTCTTAGCTTGGCTAAGTTTACACCACCTTTAATACCAAAGCGTGTTGCTGTTTCCATTTTTGTTCTCAACTGTGGAGTTGGAGACATAGAACCCATTGGCTGATCTTGCGCAAATAAAATACTTCCCGAGCTCAATAATAGAGCTAGTAAACTAATCTTTTTCATAAACGTAAATTTTTTCATTAATCCATCCCTTGCAAAAAAAAGGCCGCAATCTGCGGCCATTATAAAAATTGAAATTTTATTTTGATTTTCTTTTGTGATTCTTATCCAATAAATAAAATAAACTTAACTGAAGGTTTCTATTTTGAGTTTTATTAACCCCAATATCATTTATATCACTTAGTCCAAATATATAGCGGGCACCAACACCAATACCAGAATAAGTAAGGTAGTTTATTCCCAAACCTAACCCTGCATCTACGGTTTTGTAATCTTTAGTGCTATTTACTTCTCCGCCGTTTGGAGCAATGTCTTTTGCATTTATTAAAAAGCCGATTTGCGGTCCAGCCTCTAATCGAAATCCATTATCAAACATGTACTGCAACATGATTGGAATATTCAAATAATTCATGCGGTACACGTACTCCTGGCCATTAACATTTTGTTTTGCGCCTTGCGATGAGAACTGTAGTTCCGGCTGTAGGGCAACCTGAGTAGATAAATGGGTGTGTGCTATTAATCCAAGATGATAACCAAGGCGAGATTTGATCTGATCTTGGGCACTTCCGGTTACATTCCAGGTAGATACATTGACACCACCTTTTACCCCTATTATAGGAGGATGTGATTGGGCGAATAAAGTAAGGCTTAAAAATGCAGCGCTTACCATCAAACTTAACTTCTTCATATTGTTCAATTTCATGCACTTATGCAAAAAAAAGGCCGCAATTGATTTGCGGACAAATAAATCAAGAAAAACTATTCAAGTGTTGTTGTATACTTACCATTTTTGGGTTGCAGGTCGCCGGTAACAATGCGGACTAAATCAATAAGTGCCCACACACCAAATCCACCAAAAGTTATTAATTGTACAATGCCTTGCCATGTATAACCAAGGTAAAAACGATGAATACCAAGTGCGCCTACTAAAAGAACAAGAAGTAGTGCCACAACCTGGCTTTTACCTTCCTTATTTTCGTTTTTTGCCAGCTTTTTTTGCGCTGCTTTGAAAGCAATTTGGTGCGTAATTGGCATCTTCCTTCCCGTTGCTATTTTGTAATCTTTCAACGAAATTTTTCTAAACTTTCCTATTGCAATGGAATTTGCTGGTAACGGACTTTCTGACATGGGAACAGCAGCGGAAACCGAACAGGCGACTATAAAAAATGCAACAATAGAAAGCAGAAATTTTTTCATAACAGATTCATTTGGGTTTTTTAAGTGGCGCAAAAATATAAGATTAACCCATCAATAGAAACGATACTTTGCTAATTGTTGTTCGTTTCACTTTTAGAATAATGAATGTCATTATTCTATTAATAACAATAGCCGCAAGAAGCGGCTATTATTATTGATTATATCCATTATATTTTTAAATGCCATCGCTTTCACTACCTAAAAAAGCATAGCGATAATCAGTAGGTGGATTAAATACTTCTTTAATAGTGCGGGCACTCAACCAACGATATAAATTTATCATCGATCCGGCTTTATCATTCGTTCCGCTGGCTCTTGCACCACCAAAAGGTTGTTGCCCTACCACGGCACCAGTGGGTTTATCATTTATATAAAAATTACCTGCAGCCTGACGCAGTTTATTAGTTGCTAATTCCACAGCCGCACGGTCTTGAGCTATCACCGCACCAGTCAATGCATAAGGAGAAGTAGTATCTACCAAATCAAGCGTTTCTTCAAACTTAGCTTCATCATAAATATATATGGTAAGTACGGGACCGAAGATTTCTTCGCACATACTTACGTACTTAGGATTTTTTGTTTCAATAATGGTAGGTTGTATAAACCAACCTTTCGATTTATCAAAGGTGCCACCAACCAATATAGATGCATCAGGATTTGCTTTTGCATCGGTAATATATTTCGCTATGCGATCAAAGCTTTTTTCATCAATCACCGCATTTACAAAATTGCCCAGATCTTCTGTGCTGCCCACTTTAAATGATTCGACTCCTTCTTTTAATAATTGCTTTACTTCTTCTGCAATATTGAAAGGTATATAGGCGCGAGAAGCAGCGGAACATTTCTGCCCTTGGTACTCAAATGCTCCCCGTAATAAAGCGGTAGCTACTACTGCCGGCTTTGCTGACCGGTGCGCAATTACAAAATCTTTTCCTCCGGTTTCACCTACTATACGAGGATAGCTTTTGTAGTTAGCTACATTTTCACCAATCGTTTTCCACATGCCATTGAACACTCCTGTAGATCCTGTAAAATGTACCCCTGCAAAATCGCGGTGCGATAAACATACTTTTCCTACCGTTGGGCCATCTACATAAATTAAATTAATAACTCCGTCTGGCAATCCTGCCTCACGCAAAATGCGCATGAACATCTGGGCTGAATATATTTGTGTGTTTGCCGGCTTCCATACTACTACATTGCCACACATGGCAGCAGAGGTGGGCAGGTTGCCACCGATTGCCGTAAAGTTGAATGGGGTTACTGCCAATACAAACCCTTCTAATGGACGCCACTCTAAACGGTTGTGCATGCCTAACGCACTGATAGGTTGCTGTTGATAGATTTCACTTAAAAAATGCACATTAAACCTTAGGAAATCAGCCAATTCGCAGACAGCATCTATCTCTGCCTGGTACACATTTTTACTTTGCCCCAACATAGTGGTGGCATTCATATAGTAATGGTATTTGGTAGATATCAAATCAGCCGCACGCATAAAAATATTAGCCCGCGATTCCCAACTCATAGCGCTCCACGATTCCTTGGCAGCAAGGGAAGCATTTATTGCTCGCTCCAAATGGCTGGCATCGCCCGCATGAAAATGAGCCAACGTATGAGAAGTTTCGTGTGGCGGATGAATTGGTTGCAGATTTCCTGTCTTCACTTCTTCCCCACCTATGTACATGGGAATCTCAAGTTGCTCACTTTTCAATTCCTTTAAAGTATTTTTTAAAGCCTTTCTTTCTTCACTACCTGGCGCATAGTTTAACACCGGTTCATTCACGGGCATTGGGTAACTAAAATATCCTAAGCTCATATGATTATTTTAAAATTTTATAGTTAATTAGTTGATCAAGCATCCTGTTCCTTTTCCAGCATTAAATAAGCTTTTATAAATCCATCAAGTTCCCCATCCATCACGGGGCCCACATTTCCAACTTCATAGTCCGTGCGATGGTCCTTTATCATTTTATATGGATGGAAAACATAACTTCTTATTTGAGACCCCCATTCTATTTTTTTCTTTTTAGAATTGGTTGCGTCCTTTATAGTTTGCCTTCTTCTTAGCTCTTCTTCATACAAACGACTCTTCAACATTTGCATTGCTAATTCACGATTACCAAGTTGACTTCTATCCTGTTGGCATACCACCACAATACCGGTTGGTATGTGCGTTAACTGCACTTTTGTTTCCACCTTATTTACATTTTGGCCCCCAGCTCCTCCACTTCTCGAAGTTTCCATTTTCACATCGGCATCCTTTATTTCTATGGTAATGCTATCGTCTACTAATGGATATACAAATACGGAAACAAAGGAAGTATGTCGTTTGGCATTGGCATCAAATGGAGATATGCGTACCAACCGGTGCACGCCACTTTCTGCTTTTAAATATCCATAAGCGAAAGGGCCTTCAAATTGGAGTGTAGCGCTTTTAATGCCTGCCCCATCACCTGGCTGCCAATCCAACTCAGTAATCTTCCAGCCTTGCTTTTCTCCATACATGCGGTACATACGAGCAAGCATCTCAGCCCAGTCCTGGCTTTCTGTTCCGCCGGCTCCAGAATTAATTTGTAGAATACCCGGTAGTTCATCTTCCGGTTGATTTAAGGTACTTTTGAATTCCGCTTCTTCGATAGCGGTGATGGCTTTGTCGTAAGCAGTTTTCACTTCTTCTTCTGTACCTTCTCCTTCTTTCCAAAATTCAAAAAGTATAGCAAAATCTTCTACAGATTGGTCTACCGCTTCGTACATAGCCACCCAAAATTCATCAACCTTTATTTCCTTAAGAATGGCTGTTGCCCGCTCAGTATTATCCCAAAAGCCGGGTGAAAGTGAAAGTTGTTTGTCGTTTGCTATTTTATCACGTCTGTTATCGACGTCAAAGAAACCTCCTCAGGACAGTAGTTCGGTCCCTCATATCTTTAATTTGCTCTTGTGTCATAGGGCGCAAAGATAATAGTTTGGAATGATTATGTTTTATTCGCCATTGTATAACTAATAAACCGGTGAAGAGATATTAATTGGATTGCTTTTTATTCTTATTGCAATGCAAAATTTACAGCTTCCATTGCATGAATAAAAGTAGTATCAAAGACAGGTACAGTACAATCCTGCTGCTTTATTAATAATGGAATTTCTGTGCAACCTAAAATGATTCCTTGTGCTCCTTTTTGCACTAATTCGTTTATTAAGTTTATATATATTTCTTTTGTTTGCGGCAACAAAATGCCCTTACCTAATTCTTCGTAAATAGTTTTATTTACCAACTGCACCCCGGCCTCATCAGGGATTATTGTAGTAATGGAAAAATCTGCTAACCGCTTTTTATAGAAAGGCAGTTGCATGGTGTACTTCGTTCCTAAAAGTGCAACCGTATCAATATTTTTCTTTTTTATTTCCCGGGCAGTGGCATCTGCTATGTGAAGAAGCGGAATAGAAATCAGGTCCTGAACATCATCTGCAAGGTGGTGCATCGTATTAGCACACAATAAAACGCAATCTGCACCGGCTGCTTCTACCTTTTGCGCCGCACCACCTATTAATTTTAAAACGCTTTCCCAGTCATCTGCTTGTGTAAACTTTTTTACCTCGCCGTAATTAACTGAATATAAAATCAACTTTGCAGCTTCATTTCCACCAAGGCGTATATTAATTTGCTCATTTATAATTCTGTAATAATCTATAGTGGAAATCCAGGAGGTGCCACCAACAAGACCAATAGTTTTCATTACGCTGTGTTTTTATTTTAATAATACGACAGGCCATTGCTTACTATTTCTTTAACCTGTACGTCATTTGCACATTACCAACACCATCTTTTATCATTCCAATTTTTCTGGCTGCTTTTTTAGAAAGATCAATGGACCTTCCTGCTACAAAAGGACCGCGATCGTTGATGCGCACTTTTACACTTTTCCCATTTTTGATATTGGTCACTTTTACTTTTGTTCCAAATGGCAATGTTTTATGCGCCGCTGTTTTTTTATGGTTACTGAATCGCTCGCCATTGGCCGTTTTTCGCCCATTAAATTTATCGGCATAAAATGAAGCCCTTCCACTTTCAACCACCTTGGGGGAGCAACTATAAAATGCTATTGAGAGAAAGCTTGCAGCCAATAACCAAGGATAAAAAATACTTTTAAAATTCATGCAGGATTCCCATTAAACAAGGTCTTTATTATCTCCTTCCAATCTTGCTAATTCGCCTTCGTCCAAATCATCTGAAGGATTGTTGTGATTGAGGTCAGGATCATTGTCAATATCCTTATCAGCGGCCGCATGTGCTCGTTCGGCCTTCTTCTTTTCTTCGTTTGAAATCTCGTTTGGTAGCGGGTTATTGTGTTGCCCTTTTTCTGAATTCTTTTCGTTTGGTGGGTTGTTATGATCCATAATATTTAAATTTATTTTTTACTAGAATTGCATAAAAGTAAGTCTATAAACGCAGTGGCAGGCATATGGAAAAACAGCTTTTTTACAAAACAAGAAATTAATAAAATAAATGAAATTGGTAAATTGCTTTTATTAAAATTTGAGCTATGCCTTTTATAGAAACCAACGCACTTCCCTCTAAAGAAATAATAGCCGGATATACTGCCCGCACCATTCATACCGGCACTATGTCGTTTGTCTATTGGACGGTATTGGCCGGGGCATCAATACCCATTCATGAACATGAACATGAGCAAGTAGCACATGTACTGGAAGGTAAATTTGAATTGACGGTAGATGGAGAAACCAAGGTTTTGGAACCCGGAATGGTGGCGGTTATTCCCTCTTATATCCGCCATGGTGGCAAGGCACTTACGTAGTGTCGTCTGTTAGATGTATTTCTTCCGGAAAGGGAAGACTATAAGTTTTAAAATCTAAAAAAAATTATGGAAATGGAATAAGGTCAATTATTTCTTCTAAATATTTTTGATCTTCTTCATCAAATTCATTGTACGCAGCACTATCCACATCCAATACTCCAATTACA
>JBDSBL010000159.1:0-7685 GCA_039921625.1 Chitinophagaceae bacterium | reverse complement strand
GAAAAATCATCAGGAATACAGCCGGAAAAAGATGCAGTATTTTGATAATGATATAGACGAAAGTACCGGCAAGCCGTATGGTAATTATATTCCTTATGTGATAGAAACCTCTATAGGCGTGGATCGTACGGTGATGCTGCTTTTAAGTGAAGCTTATGAGGAACAGGACCTTAGTACAGAAGATAAAAAAGACAGCCGCGTTGTTTTAAGATTCCCGGTAAAATTTGCTCCCATCAAATTGGCCATTTTACCACTCATAAAAAAGGATGGCCTGCCGGAGATTGCCCGCACCTTATTGAATGATTGCAGAGGCAATTTTAAATGCTTTTACGAAGAAAAAGATACCATCGGGAAGCGATACCGCAGAATGGATGCATTAGGCACTCCATTCTGTGTTACTATCGATCATCAAACCAAAGAAGATAACACCGTAACCATCCGCCACCGCGATAGCATGCAGCAAGAGCGGATTGCCATAGACCAGGTAAAAAATATAGTAACGGCAGCATTGCAGGCATAATGAAATTGCTCCTAAAATTGGATTAGTTCAATTAACATTTCCTCTGCAACAGATGATCCTATTATCTTGTCAACTTTAAAAACTACCGTATGCTTAAAAATTATTTGACTCTTTTTTTATTAGTTCCTTTTTCCTTGTTAGCAGAGGCTCAACCGGATAAAAAAAGTCTTGCTGAAAGTTCCGGACGCACCTCATTCTTTGCTGAATTTGGAGGGCCGGGCATTCTGTTTTCTGCCAACCTTGATACTCGTTTTAAGCCTTCCCGTTTAGGTCTTGGTGGCCGCGCAGGTATTGGATTTGTCACAGCAGATGAAAGTACCTACAATCCTTCCAACGGCAATTATGGATATAATCCTGCTTCTGTACTTACGGTGCCGGTGCAGTTAAATTATATATTTGGCAAAGGGGTGTCGCCCCATACTTTTGAAGTAGGTGCCGGGATTACTTATCTAGGCAAAAAACTTGATATCATGAACTTTTATGACGATCATAAAACGAATGTTTTCGGCACATTTGCTTTTATGTATCGCCGCCAACCGGTAGATGGTGGTTTTACCTGGAGAATTGGATTTACACCGCTAGTGGCCCAAGGGTATATACAACCTTTTGGGGCTGCAAGTTTGGGATATAATTTTTAAAATATTTCTTATAAAAAAGCCCACTAAAATGTGGGCTTTTTTATTTCGATCATTACCTTACCTGAAGGCCATACATTCTTCTTTTCTTCCTACACTTCCAAAGATCAATTACTCCAAAATTGTTATTTTGTAACGAAGTTGTTTTTGCAATGAGGTGTGTGGCTAATGTTTCTTTTACTGCTTTAAATTCACTGAGTGCTCCCCTTTCTATTTGTACAATAGAAGGACCTGTCATAGTTTTCATATGTTCTATTTATTCTGTTTGATTAAAAAAAAATTTACCATAGCAAGCAAGCGCTGCGTAAATTTTTAAGCACTTTCTGTTTGTCAGAAAATGGTCCATTGAAGATGATCATCTTATAATTGGGGTGCAAAACTAAGTGCGGAACGGGGAGTATAAAAGTAAGTGCAATCAATTTAACAATTAGATAGAAGAACCCACGGCACGGCGGTACTTTAGCAGTATTTCATTTTAACATTCAAGAGGTTGATTAGATTATATATTGTCATTTTCAGGTGTAAATGAACATATAATTAATTGGTAGTCTATAAAGGGCTATCCATAAAGTTCTAAATGAATATTTTTTTTATCGTAACCTAATTCAACGATACGATGTTTCGCTTCATCAATCATCATTTTCCAACCGCATAGATAAAAGTTTGCTGGTGGCAATTCGTTTTCCGCATTTCTATTTTGTTGCAGCAGATCTTCATATACAGCATGCACATAGCCACAGCAACCTTCCCATTTCTCGCGGGAAAGGGTTGGTAAAAAATGAAATCCCGAAACCTCTTTTTCCAAGGCTTTTAATTCGTTGTAATAAACAAGATCATTCTGAGCCCTGGTGCCAAAAATGAGGTAAATATTTTGATGTGGTATTGAGTGCAATTGAATGTGGTGTACCATACTACGGAAAGGAGCGATGCCGGTGCCGGTACAAATAAAATAAAGGTCTTTTTCTATAGGGGTTGGTAAAATAAAAACTCCCTGCGGCCCACGCAGGACCAATTCAGAACCTTCCTTTATTTCATTAAATAAGTAAGTAGAACCAAGACCACCTTCCAGTAGTACGATCAGCAATTCAAAAGTGTTGGTACCATCTGGCCAGGAAGCAATGGAGTAACTGCGCCACCGCTTATTCTGTTTTTCATGTATGGGAAGGTCGATGGTTACAAATTGGCCGGGAATAAAATCAAAGGCTTCCAGTTCGGGAATTTGAATCCAAAAGCGACGCGTGTTATAAGTTTCATTTACAATTTTGGTAACGATGCCTTTGCGCCAGGGTTGCAGTGCCATGCAGTAGTTTATTACAAATTACAAAAAATGGAATGGCATTTTGAAATTAAAAATATCCTACACAAAAAGCATTGGCATAGAAGTTGGAATTAGGGTAATACAACAACGAAAATTTTTTAATTAATATATTTTTTGTCGGACGGTTTAGGTTGAGGTCAGTATTCTTACTGACCTCTTTTTATTTTAAATGTATACTGAATAAGAATTGTATTAAAGCCTTTGCCTTGCTTCCATTAGGTAGGAAGCGGCAGCAAATAGGACCTTTTCTATATTTCCGTTACTTAAAATTTTCCACTATTGATTGTGGTGTATGCTCCACAGAATTTAAAAGATTTTGTGGAAAAATTTAAATCCCTTATTAAATCTCAACTTCAATTATTTGCCTGCTAAAATTTCGAAAAACTATTGAAATGCTTCGGCAGGAAGTGCAGTGAATTGTTTGACAGTAACGTAATAGAATTTTTCTTTTAAGGAGTAAATAATGACCACTTCATTTTCTTTGGCAAGTGCCTTTCCCTTTTTAAATTCTTTTTCTGGAGTGCCTTCTTTGGGAGTTAGCAAAAGCACTTTGTTTTTAGTTTGCGGCACCAATATTCTTTTTGGATTTATTACAACCGGCGTACTGACCATTTGGGAGGATACCCGGTATTGAGTTCCTTTTATCCAAACTTCAGTAGGGTAAATACGTAAGGGCGATGAGGTATATATTCTATAATTTTCTGAAACCTTCTTTTTAGTTTCTACCGTATTTCCATCTTCACTAATGATACCTCCCGGTGCCCGGCCGGTAAGTATAGATTGCTTAAAGGCATATACTTTTATAGTGCCTTTTGTTTGAGCAAATAAAAAATAAGAAGTTCCAAAAACGAGAGCAGTAAGAAGTATAAGTTTTTTCATATAAAAAGGATGATTGCGCATTTAAAATTACATAGGGATTGATGTTAAAAAAACCCTTCGTTTAGGAAGGGTTTTTTATAATTTATTGTTTCATCAATTTTTGTACGTGCCTGTATTTATTGTCGCTGCTGGTTATGGTCAATATGTAGCTTCCTTTAGCAAACCGGTCAATGGGCAAGTTGCCACTTTGATAAGCCGTTTCGTATTGTGCTACTTTTTGTCCTTTTATATTGTATAGTGCTACCGTGATATTTTTTATACCTGTTAAGTTTCCAATTTGGTAATTAATATTGTTGGAAGCTAAAGTTGGATACACAGTAGTGATGAAATTTTTATCATTCAGCACCGGATTAATGATGCCTGTATTGAGGTTTGGGGTAAAATTGGGAGTACCTACAGAAGTATAATACATTCCATTTCCATGTGTACCGATCAATAAAGTATTATCTACCGGGCGATACGCCATATCCACTACCACGGCCTGGTTCAATACATTTCCCCCTTCGCGCTGCCAGGTAGGGCTAGTGCCTGCCGGTAGTAGAGTATTAAGGTTAGCCACACTATACAAACCAACCGAAGTGCCTACATAATATTCCTGCACTGCATTTCCCCCTGCATCTTTTTTTACAATGATCTTGCAGCAGCGAATAGAGGGAAGAGTTAAATTTCCTTCTGCATTAACCCAGTTGGGCGAAGCTGCCTTTGCATTATTCGTCCACCAAATGCTTACTAATCCGTAGTTAGAAACTACCGCCATAACCTCATTATCATTATTTGGGTTCACCGCTATATCCTGCACGTTGCCGGTTGCAGACCATCCCAAACTAAGTGGAGGAGTAATGTTAACCGGCACAGTAGCAGCCGCCATATTTCTTGGGTTATCAAGCCTGAATATCTGTCCTCGGGTGGTACCAATATACAAAGCATGGCTGGGTGCATAAAGGCCTCTTGAAAAAGCCAATGCTCTTATGTTGCTGCTGCCCAAAGCGCCACCAATGGCCGTTTTTACACCAGTCATTTCTGTCCACGTAGTAGGGGTAACGGTTGATGCGCTGGTGGTGCGGAAAAGCTTGTTGAAGTTGGCATAAAAAAGATCTTCCGTATTATCCTGATTCAATTTAAAAACGGTTACAAATTCACCATACTGGTCGGGGTTATCTGCATTGAACGTAATGGCCCCTGAAGGTTTTATACTGTCGTTTTTGCCTACTGCAGCAAATTTTTGCCGATAGATATAACCGTATTGATAGCCTGAATAAATAACTTGCTCCAGTGGGTTAGCACTGAATTTTGAAAAACCTACGGAAGTGCCATCGTTTACAAATACACTTATTTGATTATTGGGATCGCCGGTTGGATTACCAAATAAGCGTTCCCCATCCCGGAAGGTGGTGCCATTATCCTGCGCTCCTCCGGCAAAATTATTACGGTTGGTTTCCGGGTCCATAGCTACATAATAATATTGCAAGGTCTGGTATTTGGCAGGCAGCGTCCAGCTTACATTATTGCCAGCCACGGTTACATCATCGGTTGTTTGCACCCCGCCGTCATTACCACAGATACCTTGTTTGGAATTTGCCGGGTTGAAACTAAACGTATGCATATCCGGGTGGCTATTAGGATAAGCTCCCGGCCGCGGATAAGTAGGTCCATAACCTCCAATCCATGATGTGTTGGAGGAAGTGGCAAATCCATCTGTAGAGCGGTAAAGGCTGGTACCCCCAATTAATACAAAGTTGGGATCATCCGGCTTTATGGAAAGCAGCATATTGTATCCACCTTGTAAATTTAATTTGTAAACGTTTGGATAAGTGGTGTTTGGAAAATCAGGCATATTAGCTGACCGGTTGCTCCAGGTATTGGCCCCGGCATCGTACCGAAAAAGATCACCTTCCGGCTTGGCGGCAGCGCCTTCACTGCTTAATCCATTTTCATAAAAAGTATATAATAAATTTTGATTGGAAGGGGCTACCGCAATCAAGATGCGCTTTGATCCATTGTCTGCATATTCATTTCCCCTCCACTGGCTTACAGAGTCCACATTCAAGGTTTGTCCTCCTGAAATGCGGTTCCATTCTGCACGGCCCGGGCCTGCTGTAGTAGAAAACCAAACCCCGCGAATGGAAGGATCCGGATTGCCACCATTAATTGCTATATAAACCTTGCCGCTATTTGTAACGGTTACATCAGTTTGCCCGTTCGAAGAATTGGCAGGTGCATTTCCTTCAAACACCACCCGAAAGGAAGCGCCACCATCAGTGGAGCGTACAATGCGGCGATGGCCAGCGATATAAAGATTTCCATTCAACGGGTTTACGGCCAGGCGGTGCACCAGGTCAAACGTATTATCAAAAGCCTCCAGCGCCCCGGCACCAATCACACTATTGCCATCAAGCGAGGTGATGTTGAGGGTAAGCTTCGTCCAGCTTGCTCCATTATTGGTTGATTTCCATATTCCGTTTGCCATGTAAATAGCCGCATAAGGAATGGATGCTGAATTGCCCAGCGCTTCGCCACCTCCGGCATACCAGGTGTCCTGGTTTCCTGCCCGTGGGTCCTGCACAATAGCTGTGAAACTATGAATGTCATTTTCCGGACTTACTCTTACCCAGGTAGCGCCACCATCGGTAGAGCGCATAATGCCGCCACTGACACAGCCCCCCAAAACCACTTTGTTGTTCCGCACATCATAAGCTAAAGCGCGGGTTCGTCCTCCAATATTATTTGGTCCGGCTTCCAGGTAATTATTCAAAATGGAAGTGCGGGAAGTGGTTCCGTTCACTATATAATCAGGTGTTCTTTCTGGCAGGCCTTGGGCAAACTTTCTTTCGGTTGCAAATATGTTTTTAGGTATCGTACCCGTGGCCGGATCTTTAAGCAAATCAAACTCATATTTCATACGGGCAATGTCAAATTTGGCTTCCTGTTCCTCACCAATTTCTTCCATGGCCAATTGCTTGTAAGTAAGTTTTTGATTTACCTTTTTTGGAGAAAAAATAAGAAAGGAAACAATGGCCGCAACAGATAAAAGGGCAAGCAGACGTAAACGTAATTTCATATAAATGGGTTAGTACTTTTTTAATTATTAGCTAAGTATTTTAAATACTGGATGGGCTACTAATTTACAGTTGGAGCAATTTAAATCATTTGCTAAAAAGAACCCAATAAAAAGCGGTTCTTTCGGCAGAAAGCTCTCCTCCATGTTATCTTTGCCACCCCAATGAGTGTACAGGATCTGTTGCATCAGTTTCAATCTTCGCCCCATGTTTTTACGCTGGCGGACAAACTTTCTTTTGCCCAACCACAAAATATATACGTAAAAAATTTAAGAGGTAGTTCTGCACAGTTTCTTGCAGCTTCACTTTTTATACATCCGGCTTTGGCGCAAATGAATCACCTCATAGTATGTGGGGATGCTGAAGAGGCGGCCTATTTTCATAACACACTGGAAAACCTGACGGCTGCCCTAAACGTTTATTACTTTCCGTCTTCTTTTAAAAACAGAAAAAATTATAGCCTCTTAAATTCCTCACATGTAATGCTGCGTACCGAAGCGCTGACCAAGTTTTCCAACAATGGGGGAAACAGGGTGGGAGCATTGGTAACTTATCCGGAAGCACTTTTAGAAAAAGTAGTTGTGTCCAAAGTGATCTCCAGCAATATGATTCACATCAAAACAAATGATGTATTGGATTTGGAAGATCTGTTGCTGAAATTGTCCAACTATGGTTTTGAACGTACTGATTTTGTGTACGAGCCAGGACAGTTTGCTATTCGCGGCGGCATCCTCGATATTTATTCTTATGGCAATGAAAAGCCCTACCGCATTGAATTATTTGGCAATGATGTGGACTCTATTCGCATCATAGATCCCGAAACGCAATTGAGCGAACGCAGGTTATTGCAGGTAAGTATTATACCAAATGTGGATCTTCAATTTGATAATGAAGACAAAGTTTCCCTGTTAGAATTTTTACCAGAAAATACCATTGTCTGGCTGCAGGATGAAGCCCTGACCAAGGAGCAATTGTTAACGGCAGATGAAGACCTGCATTTGTTTTTACAAATAAGATCAGACAGCGGTAAAAAAGAAGAGGAAGAAGATAAGTTGGAAAAGCGCCATGTAGTGGCAGAAGACTTTATTGCACCGCAAAGTTTTTTTGATGGATTGGCAACCAAACATTTGTTGCATTATGGTGCGCAAAAGCCAGATCAATATAATTTAGAAATTGTATTTCGAACCATAGAACAACCTGCATTTAACCGGCAGTTTGACTTGTTGATCAAAGACCTGAAAAGTTGGGAAGCAAAAGGCTTTACGCTTAATTTATTT
>JBDSBL010000158.1:0-7547 GCA_039921625.1 Chitinophagaceae bacterium | reverse complement strand
AAAAACATAACACTCATAAACCGTACGGTAGAAAAAGCGGCGGAGTTAGCTGATGAATTGGGATTAAAACATGCTTCCATAGACAATCTGAAATTAGAAATAGATAGAGCAGATGTGATATTGGTAGCTACCAATGCAGCACAGCCTACCATTTTAAAAGAACATTTAGAACATGGGGCTAACAAATTGATCATTGATCTTTCTATTCCATACAACGTAGCGGAAGATGCACAGAAATTGCCCAATGTAAGCCTCGTAAACGTAGACGAACTATCGAGGCTGAAAGATGAAACCTTAAAAAAACGAGAAGCTGAAATACCAAAAGCAAAAGAAATAATTGGTGAGTTCATGACTGAATTTACAGAGTGGAATGAAATGCGGAAACACGTGCCCCTGCTGAAAGAAGTAAAGTTGAAATTAAAAGAGATTCATACCCATCCCGTATTTACATCTACCCCTGCCAGCTGCTGCCCAAAAGTGAGGGATGCCAATATACAAAGAGCATTAAATGATATGGCCTGCAACATACGGCGACACAATAGTAAAGGTTGCCATTACATAGAAGCCATTAATCATTTTATAAAAGCAGCCAGAAATAATTAATGAAAAAACAGTTGAGAATTGGTACCCGAGACAGCCAATTGGCTGTATGGCAAGCTACATTGGTGCAGGATCTTTTGCGTCAAAATGAGATACCCTCTGAACTTGTGTATATAAAAAGTGAGGGTGATTTGGATACCATTACTCCACTTTATGAATTAGGTGTGCAGGGAATATTTACCAAAACGCTTGATGCCGCTTTATTAAATAATCGAATTGATATTGCCGTACATTCTATGAAAGATGTACCAACGGCCATGGCACAGGGACTGCAGCAGGCTGCGGTTTTATCAAGAGCCTCTCACAAAGATATTCTGGTGTACAATGGGGGCCGTGATGCTATTGAAAAAGTATTGCAGTCTGAAAATGGGATAGAGGATAATTTGGATGATCTATCGCAAACGTCACCTTCTACTTTCCTTATAGCTACCTCTTCCATTCGCCGGCGTGCTCAATGGCTGCACCGCTATCCCCATCATCAATTTGATAATCTGCGGGGCAATGTGAATACAAGAATGCGGAAATTAAAAGAGAGCAATTGGAACGGAGCCATCTTTGCTGCTGCCGGATTGGAACGCATTCAACTGCGTCCTCAAAACAGTATAGACCTCGATTGGATGCTGCCGGCTCCGGCGCAAGGCGCTATACTTATTGCCTGCCGCGAAGGTGACGATGAAACGTTTGAAGCCTGTCATCCATTCAATGATCCCATCACTGCTTTATGCACCAAAATAGAACGAGATTTTTTAAAAACACTTTTGGGTGGTTGCTCTACTCCTATCAGTGGTTTAGCGCAAATGAACTATGCACAAATAGAGTTTAAGGGAAATATTTGTTCTGTAGATGGAACCCAAAAAATAGCGATAGAGATGAAAGCCGAAATAGCTTTATCAGAAGATTTAGGAATAAAGGCAGGGCAGGAAATGTTACAAAAAGGCGGACAAGAGATTGTAGCGACCATCCGTCAAAAAAACATTTTGTAAATGGCCAGGCACACTGTTTTATCTACCAAAAAAATTTCTTCTTTCCACGTTGATGAAGCTGCTAAAAATGATATTGACATAATGGAGCAAGCGTTCATTGCCGTGACTCCAATAATTTCAGAAGAAAAGACAAAAGAGATATTGGCGGTGGTATTGGAAGCGGGCCAGCAATTCGTAGCGTTTACCAGTGCCAATGCGGTAGAAACGGTGAAGCAACAGTTGCGCCAGGGAGCTACTTGGTTGATACCCAACTGGAAAGTTTTTTGCATTTCAGAAAAAACCAAAGAGGCGTTACATCCTTTTATTAATGCTGATAATATTGTGGCTACAGCAGCCTATGGAGCCGATCTGGCGCAAAAGATTATAGAGAATGGTGTAACAGAAATTGTTTTTTTTTGTGGTGATAAACGCCGTGATGAACTGCCCCAAATTTTAAAAGAGGCAGGCATAAACGTTAGGGAGATCATAGTGTACGAAACAGTGGAAACGCCGGTTGTAACCACTGTAAAAATGGACGCTATTTTATTCTTCAGTCCAAGCGCGGTACAATCTTTTTTCACTTTAAATCAATTAAAGAACGATACTGTTTGTTTTGCTATTGGAGACACTACCGCTGCTGCTATTGCTGACTTTACTGATAATAGAATAATAACCAGCGAAGCAACGAGCGTAGAAATAATGATGACTGCTGTGACACAATATTTTAAGCAAAAAGATATTTCTAATAAAGCATAGCTGCATTACTTACCGAACGTACAAGTGAGTGACACAAGGGACGGTGCTGGTAGCACAGCAGCTACGTATCAAATAATAGATCAATATTAAAAGCATGACCGAATTAAAAAACGACCTCCTGTTACGGGCCTTAAGGAAAGAAAAAGTAGAACGTCCGCCCGTGTGGATGATGCGGCAGGCTGGCAGGTATTTGCCGGACTATATTAAACTCAGAAAAAAATACGATTTTTTTACACGGGTGCAAACGCCGGAGCTGGCAACGCAGATAACCTTGCAACCCATAGATCAGGTGGGTGTAGATGCGGCCATTATTTTCTCCGATATTTTAGTGATTCCACAGGCCATGGGCCTGGAAGTATTAATGGAAGAAGGCAAAGGTCCTTCATTGCCTAAAGTGATTGCAACAGCTAATGATGTAGCTGCCTTAAATACAGCAGATGCGGCCCATCATTTAAAGTATGTATTGGATGCGTTGACACTTACCAAAAAAGAATTGGCTGGCCGTGTGCCGCTCATTGGCTTTGCCGGGGCCCCATGGACGTTACTATGCTATATGGTAGAAGGTAAAGGAAGTAAAACCTGGGACAAGGCAAAACAATTTGCCTACACGCAACCGGAACTGGCACACCAACTTTTACAAAAAATAACCACCATCACTATTGATTATTTGAAAGCACAGGTAGCGGCCGGTGCAGATACCGTACAGGTATTTGATAGCTGGGCAGGTTCGCTTTCGCCGGCTGATTTTAAAATTTTTGCGCAACCTTATTTACTTCAAATTGCAGATGCAGTAAAAGATAGTGCACCGGTGATCCTCTTTCCAAAAGGCACTTGGTATGCCTTGGAAGATTTGAGTAAAAGCAGTGCGTCAGGATTAGGTATTGATTGGTGCGTAAGCCCCGCCACGGCAAGGAAATTAACGAACAATAATATTACACTACAAGGCAATTTTGATCCATCTAAATTACTGGCACCGATACCTCAAATAAAAAAGTGGGTGAAAGAGATGATTGATGAATTTGGTACGCAAAATTATATTGCCAATTTAGGCCATGGCATCACACCAAATGTACCGGTGGATAGTGCTAAAGCTTTTGTAGATGCGGTGAAAGAATACAAATCCTGAGTGGTAGGCAATAAATAAAGGAAACAGCCAAGTCCTCTTTTATTACTTAAAATTCATAACTCGTAAGTGATGGTAAAAGAAGCCTGGATACAATACATACACGATCTTCAAAATAGAATTTGCACCGCGCTGGAAGCAGCAGATGGCAAAGCTACTTTTATAGAAGACGAATGGCAGCGGCCGGAAGGTGGTGGTGGAAAAACAAGAGTGATAAGTGATGGTGCTGTATTTGAAAAAGGTGGAGTCAATACTTCGGTAGTTTTTGGAGAGGTGACGGATGGCATGCGTGGTGGCCTTAAGATTGAAGGCGACCAATGGTTTGCTGCCGGTCTATCCATTGTACTACATCCTCTTAATCCGTTTGTGCCAACGGTACATTGCAATTACCGGCTGTTTGAATTATACAACAAAAGCGGAGCGGTAATAGACCGCTGGTTTGGCGGCGGCACGGACCTCACTCCCTATTATTTATTAGAAGAAGATGCAATTCATTTTCATCAAACATACAAGGATGTATGCGACCGTTTTGATCCGGACTTTTATCCGCTCTTTAAAAAAACCTGCGACGATTATTTTGTAAACACACACCGAAATAATGAACGCCGCGGTATTGGAGGAATTTTTTACGACCACCAACGGCCGGATGAAAAAAGGAACATAGACTTTTGGATGGCCTTTGGCAAAGCTTGTGGAGACGCGTTTATTCCGGCTTATATACCGATAGTAGATAAGAGAAAAAATGCTGGATACACTAAGGAAAATAAACACTGGCAGGAAATAAGAAGAGGTCGTTATACAGAGTTTAACCTCGTGCATGACAGAGGTACTTTGTTTGGCTTAAAAACAGGTGGTCGGATAGAAAGTATTTTAATGAGCTTGCCGCCCACCGTTCGGTTTGAATATAATTATACCCCAACAAAAGGAAGCGAAGAAGAGCAGTTGCAAAACGTGTGTTTGCACCCAAGAGAATGGGTTTAAAAAATAAAGGAACCATTGCAAGACAGATTTCAATCCTGCATCTCTAAAAATGAATCATGTATTTACAAAGAAGAAATAGAATATTAAGGAAGTCGCCCGCCATACGCAGCATGATTGCTGAAACCATTATGACACCGGATGATTTTATAGCTCCCCTATTTATAATTGATGGAGAAAACCAGCAGTCACCGATACTTTCCATGCCCGGATATTTTCGCCGCACAATCGATCTGACCATTAAAGAAGTAAAAGAATTAAAAGGCTTGGGCATCAAATCTGTGTTGCTTTTTGTAAAAGCAGCAGACGAAACAAAAGACAACAAAGGGACAGAAGCCATCAACCCAAATGGATTAATGCAGCGCAGCATCAGGGCCATAAAAGAAGCAGTGCCCGATATGTTGCTCATGACTGATGTAGCACTCGATCCGTTCTCATCCTTTGGCCATGATGGCATAGTAGAAGGGGGAGAAATAGTAAATGATGCCACCGTAAAAGTGTTGGCGCAAATGAGTGTCAGTCATGCACAATGTGGTGCTGATTTTGTAGCACCTTCTGATATGATGGATGGCCGCATAGGCGCCATCCGCAAGGCTTTGGAGCAGTCTGGCTTTACCCAAACCGGCATCATGGCCTATAGCGCCAAATATGCCTCCTGCTTTTATGGCCCCTTTCGCGATGCGCTCGATAGTGCACCCGGCTTTGGAGACAAAAAAACCTATCAGATGGATTTTTGCAACCGGATAGAAGCCATTAAAGAAGCGGTGATGGATGTGGAAGAAGGAGCAGATATCGTAATGGTAAAACCAGCGCTTTCGTACCTGGATATTATTCGCGAAGTAAAAAATGCAGTGGATGTGCCGGTAAGTTGCTACAACATTAGCGGTGAATATGCCATGATCAAAGCAGCAGCAAAGATGGGCTGGATCGATGAGCCGAAAGCGATCATTGAAACGCTTACTTCCATGAAGCGGGCCGGTGCGGACATGATAGCCACCTATTTTGCAAAAGATGCTGCCATTTTATTAAATCAATAGAGGCGTTGTGGTGGCTATATTGCACCCGATTATTGAATTGCCAACTATGGGAAAGATTGAATTAATAAATTGATTACCGGCAATAGAACAAGGACGGGGCTCTTGTTGTGTCACTCACTGCATCGTTCGGTAATTCTATTGAGCTTTTTATAGTTTACATTAACCATCTATTATTCTTACAATGAACATATCTAAAAGCAAAGAACTTTTTCAACGGGCACAAGAATCCATTCCCGGTGGAGTCAATTCTCCTGTAAGAGCCTTTAAAAGTGTAGGCGGCACACCGCTTTTTATTACCAAAGCAAAAGGAGCTTATTTATATGATGCCGATGGAAATAAGTACATCGATTACATCAATTCCTGGGGTCCTATGATTCTCGGTCACGCATATGAGCCGGTAGTAAAAGCAGTCCAGCAAAAAGCCGAAGATTCCACATCCTTTGGCGCCCCCACAGAGTTGGAAATTGATATGGCCGAATTGATTAAAAGCAGTGCACCCAATGTAGATCTGATCCGCATGGTAAGTAGTGGTACAGAAGCCTGCATGAGCGCTGTTCGCTTGGCAAGGGGCTTTACCGGCCGCAATAAGATCATCAAATTTGAAGGATGCTATCATGGCCATGCAGATTCATTTTTGGTAAAGGCAGGAAGTGGAGTAGCAACGTTTAATATTCAAACAGTGCCCGGAGTAACTCCAGGAGTAGCGGCAGATACACTTACTGCTGCATATAATGACCTTGAAGCCGTTAAGAAATTAGTAGCCAACAATAAAGGAGAAGTGGCCGCCATCATCATAGAGCCGGTAGCCGGCAACATGGGGTGCATTCTCCCGCAAAAAGGTTTTTTAGAAGGTCTTCGCCAGCTGTGTACTGACAATGGTATTGTCTTCATTTTTGATGAAGTAATGACGGGCTTTCGGCTTTCATTGGGTGGTGCGCAGGAGCGGCTTGGTGTAGCTGCTGATTTAATAACGTATGGTAAAGTAATTGGCGCCGGTATGCCGGTAGGAGCCTTTGGTGGAAGGGCGGAGATCATGCAACATATATCACCGCTCGGCAGCGTGTACCAGGCCGGCACATTAAGTGGCAATCCGCTTGCTATGATTGCCGGGTATACCTTATTACAAACATTAAAAGAAAATAAAAACCTGTATGATGAATTGGAAGAAAAAGGAAGTTACCTGGCCAAAGGATTGCAATCTGTATTAGAGAAAGCAGCGACTCCTTTTGTGATCAATCAGTTGGGGTCAATGCTAAGCCTTCATTTCAGCGATGTTCCGGTAGTTGATTTTGCTACTGCTTCGGCTGCCAACAACGGGTTGTTCAATCAATTTTTTCATGCCATGCTGGATCGTGGTATTTACCTGCCACCTTCTCCATTTGAAAGTTGGTTTCTTAGCAATGCATTAAGCAAGGAAGATTTAGATCAAACCATAAAAGCGGCAGAGGAAAGCCTTTCCCAAATTTTAAAATGAACCAATTAGGTAGTAGGTATAAAATTTAATTTTTTAAATATTTTTTTATCTGCATAAAAAGTACCGAGTGGCAACAGCGACCCGACCAAAGCAATGCCTGTTTGCATCAGTGATAATTTAAATGCTGCTTTGGTAAATAGCACACTAAGTATATACCAGATAAATAAAATGCCATGCGCCAAGCCAATGTACTGTACAAAATGCGGCAGGCCCGCAAAGTATTTCAGCGGCATAGCCACACCTAGCAACAAGAGATAAGAAATACCTTCCAGCAAGGCAGAAAGCCGAACATGTGTTTTAATAGTTGCAGATAATTTTCTCATATACCCTTAAAATTTTGGCGCAAATGTACGGAGCCAACCTTACCTTTTCGGACAGGTATTGTATATTATGTAAATCTGTTTGTCATCTTAACAATCTGTATTTTTTGTTATTTTAGGTTCTATGAAGTTTGGTGCCATATCAGATAATTTGCTTTCCGCATTAAACGTACACCTGCCGCCAGAGCCGCTATTCAATAACAAAGTATTGACCGGAAAAAGAGTAGCAGGTCCTAAAGCTTATGTAGGAGCCGGAGTTTGGGGAAGCCCTACCTGGGCTGGTAAAATACTTCCTTT
>JBDSBL010000157.1:0-20183 GCA_039921625.1 Chitinophagaceae bacterium | reverse complement strand
TTTCCTTTTTAGAAAATACTTTATCAAGAAATTTACCAAATCCACTTTTAAGTTTTTCCTCAGGTGTAGCTTCTTCTATTTTTTTAGATTTTTTAGGTAGGCTGTTGAGAGAATCTTCTGTAAATTTTTGTGCATAATTGCTGGCAGATGCATATTCCTGTACACTATACAGAAGGCGGTCCTGGGCATTATTTTTCCATACCGGTTTGTCTGGTTGTTGCACCCTTATTTTTGTCCCCAACTTTTCTTTCTCCCCTTCCGGCAATACGGTTACAACCTGCCATCCAGCCTCTTTATCCTGCATAAAATATTGGTTGTTGTCTTCATCAAAGTAAATATTTTGCTCTGGGTAAAAATAAAACACAGTGCCTTCTTTTGGTACCTCTTCTTTTGTGCGGCAGGCTGTGGAAGAGAATATTGCGAAGGCACAAACCATCAATAAAAAACGAAATAATATGGTCATAGGCTGGTAAGTTCAAAGAGTGTTCCAATAAGTACAATACATTTTTTTCTATTGTACTGTTTTAGTGCTTTGTTTTAAATCTTTAAGTTGGTCCATTATTTTCCTGGCCGTAGTATCTCCACTTAGGATGGCTTCCATCAACAACCGGGTGCCTTTATATACATTGCGTTCGTAAGTGCATTGTTCATAATCATTAAGTTGTAACACCTCTTTGTTGTCAGCAAAAATGTATAAAAACCCCAACGTTCTTGTTGCTGGTGCGTATCCTTTATCACTTGCTTTTTTTACCCATTCCATCCCTTTGATACAATCAAGGTTGTCATTCTTTTTTTGCAGGGCCAGATTCCCGCATTGAAACAAGGCTTCAGGCACATCCTGATCTGCTAAAAAGTTATAAATGTATAATGCTTCAGGCACCTGATTATTTTCAAGAAGCTTTCGGGCATCACCAAGTTGCAGGTTGATATCTTCCGGTGTTAATTTTTGTTCCTTCTTTTCTGTTTTTGGTTTATTGATCAATTCATCCAATGGCACAAGGTCCTGCTTACTTATCCAGCCTTTTGATACCTGGCCTTTGTTGTTGGTAAATTCAGTGTACACAAATCCATTTTCTTCTTCTAAGGCATTCACCACATCACTTGAGGGAACCATATAAGCACTTCGGCGAGAAGTTTCTTTTGGCTCATTATGAAAGAAAGCCCGTGATGCTATCACTTTGTATTGGCCGATGCTTCTACGCGGTTTTGGTAATGGTTCGGCCGCTGCCTCAGTTTCATTTTTCTTTTTTGCATTATTGGTTAATAATAAATAGCTACTTACTCCCAGGCCGGCTAAAAGTAAAAGTACAAATGCGGGAAGGGCCCATTTCCGTTTGGGTGCAGAAGGTTTTAAGCTGCTTTCTTCATTTGGTTTCAAAGGAAATTTTGATCGGGTCAGTTGCTGCTGTAAACTTTCTTTTTCCACCATTAATTGCTGGTACTCTTGCTGCAACTTATTTAGATCCGCAGGTTGGTTATTAAAAGTGGTCCCATCAATAGTTTTTGCGGCAATAAAGTCATGCAACTCCATTCCGTTAGCAAAGCGATTGGCCGGTTTTTTTTGCAGACATTTGTTGATAGTAGTTATCAGCCATTGCGGAACCTGCATTTCCCTTTCCTTTTTCTCAAGGCTCCAGGATTGAGGAAGTGCATCTTTACGAAGTTGCAACACATCCGGCGGCGCCGTTTCCAAGTGCGCAACCATCACCTGGTTGCGTGCTGTTTCACCACTATCTTTTAAAGGAAATGGAACGATGCCGGCTACTACCTCATACAGAACTACACCAAAGCTGTACACATCTGTTTCCAAAAGCATTTTCCCTTCACTCTGCTCCGGTGCCATAAATTCAATAGCTCCGGCATGACGCAAACTAGATCTTCTTTCTTCATCAGTGGTTAAGGCAAGCCCAAAATCGAGCAACACATAATTACCGGTATGGGTATTAAATTTTACGTTGTTACTTTTTACATCTCCGTGTTTTACATCAGCTTTATGGCAATGGGCTAAAGCACAAGACAATTGTTCCGCCACTTTCACACATTCCTTTACACTAAAAATAGGATCGTGTGGTGGCTTCAAAAGCTCCTCCAAGTCAGGACCTTCAATAAATTCCATTTCTATAAAAGGAAAGTTGCCACTTTCTGTAAAACCGGAACTGAGGATCTTTACAATATTGGGATTGGGAGTTTCTGCCACTTTTTTTAGTTTGTTCACCTCATTTTGAAAGGCAACAAAATGCTTATCCTCGGGAGTTTCATTGTGAATGGGCGTAGGCAATATTTTTACAGCAGTCACCACTTCCTTTACCCGTACTGCTTTGTACACAGATCCCTGGCCTCCCGTTTTTAAAGCCCCCATGTTTTCCAGTCCTTCCGCTATTGTAAACACCTTTGCCATGGCATAAATGTAAGCATCACGGATAACAGATAGCTGAACTCTTAATTTGTTCCCAATCTATTTTATCAATAAAGGGTAATGGCGTTTATGGATGAGTACACCAAGGCAATAAACAACCAATGGCACAGATTATGCGACTATTTTATAGATTATTAGGTAAAAACAGGAGTTGTCATCATGTACCTAAATGTATCTTGAGCTTATATATCCTGTTTGTAATTATATTCTACAGCGGCAGAATTAAGTTTTATTGAAGATGCATTTAAAAAAAAAAGAGGGAATCTTCTATTATGTTACTAAAGGATGCACAAGAAGAAATAGATAAAAGGTGGGAGGCAACTCATCCACTGAATACTGTTCGTCCCCTGATCATTCTTGATCTGGTAACCTATCTTCTTTTTGTAAAAAGACTGGATGAATTGCAAATTTTTCAAGAAAAAAATGCAGAACAAATAGGCGAGGAGCTTCAATTTCCCGTTTATACCAAAGCAGCGCAAGCCTTGCGGTGGCATATTTTTAAAAACGAAAGTCGCGAAAAACAACATCAGCTATTTACCAAAGAAGAAGGTGTCATTTCTTTTATTGATATATATGCACAGGGGCCGCATTTATTCAGCACCTTTTTAAAAAATCCCTTACTAGTAAAACCCACTCCCATTCTTTTAGAAAATGCAATCAGTATCGTTAAAACAATAGAAGAAACGGAGGTAAACCAAAGGGGAGAGTTGTTTGAGTATTTATTAAACAAAACAACCGTTGGAGCAAGAGGTAAACAATTGCCATTGCCGCCACATATTGTAAAAATGATGGTGGAGCTCATGGAACCTCTTCCTGAAGATGTGGTGTATGATACGGCCGTTGGGAATGGATCTTTGTTATTGGCTTGTGCCCATTATTTAAAAGAAAATAACACTCTATTATTTGCAAATAAAGATGAGTCGGAAGGTTTGCTGTCAGAAACTTTATTTGGAACAGAAACAGATCCTGTTTTGCTACGCATAACTGCCATGAACCTTATTCTTCATGGTATAGAAGATCCGCAGTTAAAAGAATTAAATAAGGAAGAATCAGACCTATTTTTTGAAGGAGCTTCTTTAGTAATAGCTAACCCGCCATTATCTACCCGAACTAATAGTATAGTAGGCGATGAGCAGCAGGTTCTTTCTGAAGGTAATCAGCCGGCAAGCCTTTTTTATTTATCTCAAATCATTCAAAGTTTGAAACCCGGTGGCCGTGCTGCTGTCCTGTTACCAGAAAGTTTTCTACTCAGCATTTCTGAAGCCAATAAGGAAATGCGGAAGCAACTTATTAACGAGCATAAATTAAAAGCTGTCATTTCCTTACCCGGTGGTATTTTCCGCCCAACAACCGGAATAGGAGCAGACATACTAATTTTTGAAAAAGATAAAGCGCAGGCTAATGATACAGTATGGTTTTATAAAATGGAACAAGACGGTTTTAGTCTTGATGAACAGCGCAAACCTTTAGTTGGTGATGGCTTTGCACCACTTCTATTTGCAGATGATTTTGGTGACCTGCCCACCCTTTTAAATTATTGGAAGGGAGGGTTGAAAAATGGCCAGGAATTGGTGGCCTATAATAGTGCTTTAGTGCCGGTGCGGCTAATAAAGGATAATGATTATGACCTAAAAGGCAGGACGTACTTAAAAAAGGAAACTGTAAACCATACAGAACCCACCATGGTACCGCCGCCGCTAATGCAACCCCAAAATCATGATCAATCAGAGCTGGAAATTTTAAAAGAAACGAGGGCTGAAGAAGCTCAAAATAAAGCAAGCTGGAAAGACCGGATTTCGAAGAAGATTTTAGTAGGTTCCATTATAACGGGCATAGCACTTATAGCCCTCTATTTACTTTCTTTTCAGAATAAAAAAGTGGAAGCAATAGGTGCGAAAGACGCCTTACGTAATAAAAGTAAATATGTTGAACCCATATCACTTGATACAGCAGCAAACCGTGTGGAAACTCAAATTGAAGACTCACGTAAAAATATAAATGGAGGGGAAGGGGAAGTGTTGGCAATGGCTAAAACAAATGATGAAAACGAACATTCGGGACGTGAGTCAGAAGTTTCGGCGATTGCACCTGATTATACAGCCAAACAAATTAAAGCTGTACGGTACCGGGTAGTTTCAAAAGCTTACTTTTTCGATGCACCTTCCCATGCGGCCCGTCATTCTGCCGTTATTGCCCCGGGAAATTCTTTTGGAAATTTAAAGGCGTTAAAGGAAAGAAATAATTTTATTTATGTAGTATCTACCAACAAAAACAACGCGACCATCAAAGGATGGATTGCAAAAAAAAATCTCAAAAAAATTATTGTAGACACTTATGATGATGAAGGAAAATAAATGTGGAGTGCACGTTTATAACATCACCACGTTCCCGTTTTTTTAATCAGTAAATTCTAAAACGAATTAAGAAAATTTTTGTGCTCTATAAATAATGTCCGCACCCATACCTTTGGTTAAATTTTCGGCACTTCTATTTTCTGACTACATGCAAAGTTCCCAAAAAAGAGTCTCCGCAGCTGGTTTACTCATTGCCCTCGGTATCATTTATGGCGATATTGGTACCTCGCCACTTTACGTTTTAAACGCTATTATCAGTGGAAAAGTAATCAGCGAACCATTGATTGTAGGGGTTTTGTCCTGCATCATTTGGACGCTTACATTGCAAACCACCATCAAGTATGTAATTCTTACATTAAAGGCAGACAACCGCGGTGAAGGTGGAGTTTTTTCTTTATTTGCTTTGGTGCGAAGACGCAAAAAATGGCTGGTGATCCCCGCTATGATTGGTGGTGCCGCTTTACTTGCGGATGGCATGATAACTCCACCCATCTCTATTACCTCAGCTATTGAAGGTTTGCGTCAAGTGCCCGCTATCAATGGCATTGAACAGTCCACTATTGTATATATCGTGTTGGGAATTTTATCAGCGTTATTTTTTATACAACAGTTTGGTACTGCCTTTATCGGTAAATTTTTTGGGCCCATCATGTCGTTTTGGTTTCTAATGCTCGCGGTTTTGGGGTTGATTCATTTTTCTGACTACATCTCTATTTTCAAAGCCTTCAATCCTTACTATGCTATTAAATTGCTCACTACCTACAACCATGGATTTTATATTTTGGGAGGAGTATTCTTATGCACTACAGGAGCAGAAGCTTTGTATAGTGACCTGGGTCACTGCGGCAAATGGAACATTCGTTATTCATGGATCTTTGTAAAGACCTGCCTTATTTTAAATTACCTGGGTCAAGGGGCTTGGTTGCTGAGCAATTATAATGGCAAACCAATTACTACCGCTATGATTGAAAGTGGTTTCAATCCCTTTTATGGTGTCATGCCACACTGGTTTTTATATTTTGGAATTGCCATTGCTACCGGCGCAGCCATCATAGCAAGTCAGGCACTTATTTCCGGTTCCTTTACATTGATCAGTGAATCTATGCGGCTAAATCTGTGGCCTAAGCTAAAGATTGTATATCCTACCGAAGCGCGGGGCCAACTATATATTCCGGCTGTTAATCTTCTACTTTTCATAGGTTGCGTTGGTATAACCTTGCATTTTAGAAAAGCGGCAAATATGGAAGCAGCTTATGGTTTAGCCATTACTCTCTGTATGATTGCTACCTCTATTTTGTTTGCTAATTTCCTCGTATTGCGGCGAGTAAAATCTGGGCTTATCATATTATACCTTGCCGTGTACCTAACTATTGAGTTTAGTTTTTTAATTGCCAATATGGATAAGTTTCCGCATGGTGGTTATGTAACGCTGATCATTGCCGGAGGTTTATTTTTCATCATGTATGATTGGTTTAAGGCAAGAAAAATTAAGAACCGCTATATTGAATTTGTGCGGTTGGAGCATTACATTCCTAAAATTCAGGAGTTGAGCAATGACCGTTCTATTCCTAAATATGCTACCCACCTGGTGTACCTCACCAGCGCTGATAACCCAAAAGAGATTGAACATAAGATCATTTATTCCATACTAAACCGCAAACCAAAACGAGCAGACATTTATTGGTTTGTACACGTAGATACTTTAGATGATCCATACACGGCGGAGTATGAAGTGCAGCATATCATTCCCAATGACATTATAAGAGTAGAGTTTCGGTTAGGTTTTCGGGTGCAGCCGCGCATCAACCTTATGTTTCGTAAAGTGGTGGAAGACCTGGTAACTAACCGTGAGGTGAATGTAACAAGCCGGTACGAAAGTTTGGAACGCAACAATGTAGTTGGTGATTTTACTTTTATTGTTATGGAAAAATATTTAAGCCAGGATAATGACTTGCCTATATTGGAGCGCATGATGATGCGCCTTCATTTTTGGTTAAAAGAAATCAGCTTATCTGAAGAAAAAGGTTTTGGACTTGATACCAGTAATGTGGTAGTAGAAAAATTTCCATTGATTGTGTCTCCGGTTACTATTGTAAAACTGACCCGCAAGGAACCAAGGGAAGAAAATTATTAACCTCCAATAGTGGCCATTGAATCGTGACGGATTTCTTTTTCAGCAGACCAACCATCCTTTGCTTTTAGACCTATGGCTTCTTTGATCAAAAGGGCTAATGTAGTATCAGTTACTCCTTTACGGATTTGTTCTTTAATGTCCAAAGCGCCACTGTCATATAAACAAGTTTTCAGCATACCCTGAGGTGTAATGCGAATGCGGTTGCAGGTGCCACAAAACGATCTTGAATAAGCAGCTATCACCCCCACGGTACCTTGATGTCCTGGTATAATATAGTTGTATGAAGTGGATGAAGGAGGGTCTTTTATTTTTTGAAGGAGTGGATAATGGTTTTTTATATGGTCAATGATCCGTATAAAATTCCAGGCAGGAGTAGTAGCTTGTTGGGCCTTCCCATTAAATGTCATTTCTTCTATAAAACGAACACTGACTGCTTGCTCTTTGGTCAATTGTACCAGCGGAATGATATCTTCCGTATTGAGGCCATCCATCACCACAGCATTTATTTTTACCTCCATTTTATGTTGCAATAGTTGCTGAAGCGTATTCCAAACGGCACCAAATTCATCACGTCGCGAAATTGCAAAGAAATGTTCAGGATTGAGGGTATCCATGCTTAAGTTTATGGACTCAATACCCAATTTTTTTAACTGAGGAATAAACGGTGCCGTGAGTATGCCATTGGTGGTAATTGATATTTGTTGCAGTCCACTTAGCTTTCTGAGGTCGGATAAAAAAAGAATCAGGTCTTTTTGAAGGAAAGGTTCCCCTCCGGTTATGCGAATTTTTTCAACCCCCATTTTTACTAGTAAGGAACAAAGGCGTAACATTTCTTCAAAGGAAAGTAACTCTTGCCGTGGCAGCCAGGCAAGCCCATCTGCGGGCATGCAATAAGTGCAGCGCAGGTTGCAGCGGTCAGTAACGGCCAGCCGCAAATAATTTATTTTTCTACCATGACTGTCTTTAAGCAATATTCAAATGTTAGGGTAAAAAAGATCCATTTTTATTCAATACTTTATTGAAGGTAGTGATACTCTTTCCTAATTTTTATTCACCCATTTTATAGGTTTTACATTTATTTAATTTCAAAATTAATTCCAATGTTTGCAGGATTTTGATCTTCTTATAAAGCAGCAGAGGCTATTTTTAAATAAACCCAATATTGTACCTTCGCACCGCATTCTAAAAAAAAATTAAATTTCCAGATATGTCAATTAAAGTTGCTATTAATGGCTTTGGCAGAATAGGCCGCCTTGTTTTCCGTCAGATTTATAATATGGACGGTATTGATGTGGTGGCCGTCAATGATTTAACGAGCCCGAAAGTTTTAGCTCACCTATTAAAATATGATAGTGCGCAGGGCCGGTTTGATGGTGACGTTACCAGTACAGAAAATTCAATCATGGTAAATGGTGAGGAGATAAAAATTTATGCACAAAAAGATCCGGCTCAAATACCTTGGGGACAGCATGGAGTAGATGTGGTGATTGAAAGTACCGGCTTCTTTACCGATAAGGCAAAGGCAGAAGCGCATATAGCAGCTGGCGCAAAAAGAGTAGTGATCTCAGCCCCAGCCACCGGCGATTTAAAAACGGTTGTATTTAATGTAAACCACGAAATATTGGACGGTTCTGAAACAGTGATTAGCTGTGCTTCCTGCACCACCAATTGCCTCGCTCCCATGGCCAAAGTGCTGAATGATAATTATAAGATAATAACCGGATTGATGACCACCATTCACGCTTATACCAATGACCAAAATACATTGGATGCTCCCCATCCTAAAGGCGATCTGCGACGGGCCCGAGCTGCAGCACAAAATATTGTTCCCAATACTACCGGGGCAGCAAAAGCTATTGGCTTGGTATTGCCGGATTTAAAAGGAAAGTTGGATGGCAATGCACAACGAGTTCCTGTGATTACCGGTTCGCTTACAGAGCTTACTACCATCCTCGAGAAAAAGGTAACGCTGGAAGAAGTAAATGCAGCTATGAAAGCCGCTGCTAACGAAAGCTTTGGATACAACGAAGATGAACTTGTAAGCACAGATATTATTGGTATTCATTTCGGATCCTTGTTTGATGCTACACAAACAAAAGTGATGACCGCCGGCGATCAGCAATTAGTAAAAACGGTAAGCTGGTACGATAACGAAATGAGCTATGTAAGTCAGTTGGTTCGAACTGTCAAATATTTTGCCGGGTTAATTAGTAACTAATATAAAGCCCCGCCTTTGCGGGGTTTTTATTTACAATATTTATTTTTAGATTAAGCCTAATACCTGCATGCCCCTAGCATTGCTGCTACACAAATGACCTCAATTTATTTTCCTAAGATTTAGCACTATGAGTAAATTTCAAGACTTCAACTTTAAAGGAAAGAAAGCGTTAATAAGAGTAGATTATAATGTACCATTAGATGATAGTTTCCACATTACAGATGATACAAGAATAAAGGCCACCTTACCTACTATTAAAAAAATTATAGCAGACGGTGGGTCGGTTATATTGATGTCACACTTAGGGAGGCCGAAAAGCGGACCGGAAGATAAATTTTCTCTCAAACATTTGGTGCCACACCTGAGTGAACTTTTAGGAATGGATGTATCATTTGCATCCGATTGTGTAGGATCGGAAGCAGTAGAAAAAGCGCAAGCCCTTCAACCGGGAGATGTATTGCTTTTAGAAAATTTGAGATTTTATAAGGAAGAAGAAAAAGGCGACAAATCCTTTGCAGAAAAACTAGCAAAACTAGGAGATGTATATGTAAATGATGCTTTTGGAACAGCTCACAGGGCACACGCTTCTACTGCTGTTGTTGCTCAATTTTTTCCTCCTGAAAATAAAATGTTTGGACTGTTAATGGAAGGTGAAGTTAGATCTGCTGAAAAAGTGATTCATTCATCCGAAAAGCCATTCACTGCTATTATTGGTGGAGCTAAAGTTTCTGATAAAATATTAATTATTGAAAATTTGTTGGAGCGGGCCTCTGATATCATTATTGGCGGAGGCATGGCGTATACTTTTTTTAAAGCGATGGGTGGCCAAATTGGAAATTCATTGGTGGAAGAAGACAGGTTGCAAACTGCAAAAGAATTAATGGAAAAGGCTAGTGCAAAAGGGGTATGCATTCACCTACCTTCAGATTCTATAATTGCCGCTAAGTTTGCAGAAGATGCTGATATATCTTCTTCATTAAGCACCAATATTCCTGATGGCTGGATGGGCCTTGACATTGGTTCAATGGCCTGCGAGATGTTTACCAAAGTAATCCTTAATTCAAAAACCATTTTATGGAACGGACCCATGGGTGTTTTTGAAATGGAAAAATTTCAACATGGTACCAAAGCTGTGGCGCAAGCTATTGCAGATGCTACTCAAAAAGGTGCTTATTCATTGGTAGGAGGTGGCGACAGTGTGGCAGCCGTAAATATATTTGGGTTTGCTGACAAGGTTAGCTACGTATCTACCGGTGGTGGTGCTCTGTTAGAGTATTTTGAAGGAAAAGAACTTCCTGGAATTTCGGCTATGAAGTAATGAATACCTTTTTATTTTCTTTAAAGGGACCACTAATGGGTATCCATTTTATTTATAAAAAATTTCCTTTTATTCCCTGCTTATCTCAATAATTTTATCATTGGAACCATTGCTGGTGCAAAGGTATACTTTGCCCTCCGGCGAAATACAAACATCGCGGAGGCGGCCATATTCGTTTGTAAAATATTCACCAGTTTCAGTTATGGCTGTGTGCGCATCATTCAACTTTAATTGATATAACCTGCTGTTTTTTAATGATACAACCAGCAATGAATTTCTCCATTCCGGAAGCAAGTTTTCTTTATAATAATCAGCGCCACTTACAGCAGCAGTTGGTGTCCAGGTTTTAATTGGTTCTACCACATCGTTCGTTTTGCAAAAAGCTATTTCCGCCTCTTCATTGCAAAAGCCTTTTATAGTAGGCCAACCATAATTTTTTCCTTTTTGAATAATATTTATTTCATCATCGCTTTCTGGTCCGTGCTCTGCACTGAATAATTGATGGCCAACCATCACCAATCCTTGCGGATTTCTATGCCCCCAACTCCAGATTGGATTGTTTCTTATTGGGTTGTCATCGGGTATAGAACCATCAAGATTGATTCGCAATATTTTGCCATTAAGTGTGTTCTTATTTTGCGCATCCGGTTGTTGAGATGCATCGCCGGTTGATATGAATAATTTGTTGTTATCAATCAATAACCTACTCCCATTGTGAATGGAAGAAGCATTGATATTATTTAATAAAACAATTGGTTCCTTAAGTGTATTTCCATTGTATAAAAACCGCACTACTTTTTCTTTGTACCCATCATTACTTTTGTAATTATATACCACATATACAAAGGGGGTGTCATTGAATTGCGGATGTAATGCCATACCTAATAATCCTCCTTCGCCCATGCTTTCCACATCCGGTATGAGGTACACTTTTGTTAGGTCACCGGTTTTCGGATTTACTCTTGAAAGCTGCCCACCACGCTCTGTCATCCATATATAATTGTCAGGTCCCCATAGTATCTCCCATGGTAAGGTAAGGCCACTAATAAGTATTCGTTGCTGCAGGTTTTTGTAGGTTGTATCAGGGGTATCTTTTTTTCCTGTATTGGTAGTAGGTGAGCAACTACATAGTTGCAGGAAAATGAAGAGGTAATAAAATTTCACTGTTAAGTCATTTTGTCAATGAATTTAAACAATTTGAGCATGGAATGGATTTTGCACAAGTAAACTGCTGAGCATAAAAATTAAAAATGCTAATTTTAAAAGCAATAAAAATTAATAAACATGAGAGGACGTTCAATGCCCTTGTTAATTATCCTGGGCCTTTTAGTACTGTTGGTTTTTTGGGGTTGTAGCAGTTACAACAAACTGGTGGGTGAAGATGAAAATGTAAAGAAAGTGTGGGCCAATGTGCAGACACAATATCAACGCCGCGCTGATCTAATTCCGAACCTAGTCAGCACCGTAAAAGGAGAAGCTAATTTTGAAAGAGGAACATTGAATGATGTAATCAATGCAAGAGCAAGAGCAACATCAATGAATGTAAGTCCTGAAAATTTGACGCCAGAAAACATTGAAAAATTTCAACAAGCTCAGGGTCAACTTTCCGGTGCGCTAAGCCGCTTATTAGTAACCGTGGAGCAATATCCTAACCTACGAGCCAATGATGCGTTTCGGGGGCTACAGGCGCAACTGGAAGGAACGGAGAATAGGATCAATGTGGCTCGGAACGATTATAACACTTCTGTCAATTCCTATAACGTTAAGGTGCGGACATTTCCTACCAATATATTTGCCGGCATGATGGGCTTTAAACAAAAGCCTCCTTTTGCTGCCGATAGAGGTTCAGAAAATGCTCCTAAAGTTGATTTTGGAGAGTCTCCAACCCAACAGCCTAAAGTAAGTTTCGACACTTCAACCCGATAATGTGAATTTATTTCCCTGGCAAAAGAAGAAGGACTTTTTTTCGGAAGAAGAAAAGCAGCAGATAGTATCCGCCATTCAAAAATCCGAACAACGCACTAGTGGCGAGGTTCGGGTTTTTATTGAATCTCATTGCCGCTACATGGATCCAATTGATAGGGCAGCGGAAGTATTCATGAATTTGAAAATGAATGCCACTGAACTGCAAAATGGAACTTTGGTATATGTAGCTGTAAAGGACCGGCAAGCTGCTGTACTAGGTGATGTGGGCATTCACCAAAAAGTAGGGGATAAATATTGGGAAGAAGAAGTCAATAAAATGATGGTTCTTTTTAAAGAAAAGAATTTAGTTAATGGTCTTGTCCAATGCATTACGGACATTGGAGAGGTATTGAACCATCATTTTCCATACAATAGGGAAACCGATAAAAATGAACTGCCCGATGATATTGTTTTTGGCAGGTAAGTACATGAAGAAGATTTTATTACCGATATTTTTATTGTTGTCTGTATTGGCCTTTGGCCAGATAGAGAATATATTGCCGGCAAGGCCTAATCCTCCTCGATTGGTCAATGACTTTGCCCGTATGCTTACCCAAGAGCAACAGCAAGCTTTAGAAAGCAAGTTGAAGGCATACAATGACAGCACGACCTCTCAAATTGCCATAGTGACTTTAGCCTCTTTGGAAGACAAAAAATCTGGAGTGGTGTATGAAGATGAGGAGGTGGCATTGAAAATTTTGAGAGATTGGGGAGTAGGTCAAAGTGGTAAAAATAATGGGATTGTTGTGCTCATTGTCAATGATCCGGATGCTAGCAAACGCAAGATTCGAATTGAAGTTGGCTATGGCCTTGAAGGGGCTGTGCCAGATATCACTGCGGCTTCCATTATTCAAAATGATATTGTGCCTTCATTTAAAGAAGGCAACTATTATCGTGGATTAGATGCAGGCACTACATCCATAATTAAAGCGGCCTCTGGCGAGTACAAAGCACCGGAAGGATACGGCAATCAAAATAATGGCCGAAGGGGCATTCCACTCAGTAAGATCATCATTGGTCTCGTTATCTTATTTTATATTTTAAGAATGTTTGGTGGTGGCGGAGGTCGTGGAGGAGGCTTTATGTCGCGGCGTGGCTACCGTGGAGTTGGTGGGCCATTATTCTTCCCCGGTAGCTTTGGCGGCGGCGGAGGTGGAGGCTTTGGTGGATTTGGCGGTGGTGGAGGCGGCGGTGGCTTTGGTGGATTTGGAGGCGGAAGCGGCGGAGGCGGAGGTGCAAGTGGCAGTTGGTAATGCCTGCAAAAAAATAGTAAAAAAATAAAAAGTTATTGTAACTATTAAATTAGAAGTATGAAACATTTAATGATTGCCGCTATTATGGTAGGATTATTAACAGCAGGAGCCATCCTATATTTAAGTGCAGATATTGCCGGTGAAATTGATCACTCCGCATAGTATAAATTACAATAAAAAAAAGTCGCCTGGAACCAGTGCGACTTTTTTATTGCCTTTTTTTATATTGATAAATATTAATAAAGTGAGCAACAGCTCTGCAGAAAACGTTTTCGTTTTTATTAAAATAGAACCAACATTATAAGGATTCTATTTTTAAAATAGTTAACCCAAACTACTATTATGTGGGTACTTCTTTACACCGGTGAGTATAATTATTAAAGATCAACTACAATTAATTTCATTGCGTGAATACCAATTATTATTTGCCGAATGCTTTTACTTTTATTATTTATTTAGCGATAAGGTCAGTAGAAAAAAACTTTCTTGTAAAGCCTGTACACTATGTGTGATGTTTTCTTGTAGTGCTATCATTTGGCCTTTTTCAAGTTGAGAATTTTCATCTTCCGTGCTGAATTTTATCATCCCTTCCAATACCTGCACACTAATTACTCCATTTGCTTTATGTGGTTTCAACTCTGCATTTTTGTGCAATCCCAAAAGGACGATACGCATTGTTTCTGATTTGAAAATAGTTACTGAATTACGGTCGCTATCCTTCCAGGTGCTTTCCCCTTTTAGCTGGTCAATAAATTCATTTAAATGCATCGTCACTAATGGTGCATTTAAAGTTCTATGTCCTTCAGGGCGTTGCGGAGTAGCATCATTCTCTTTATTTTCCATAAAAATTAATTATTTGATTGATTACTTTTTCACTTTAACGGAAGGTACTTACTTATCAAAGAATGTTGTTTTTATTGTATTTCAATTAACCGCCTATGCATCACTAATGGTACTTTCAAATGGTTAATGGTACAGTTACTATCAATGTGTTTTGCTTCAGTTATTTATTTAATAAAAATTTTTCAGTGACCATTCAAAAAAAACCATCTCAGATAGAGATGGTTTTTTTTAAATGGCAGTTAGATTATTATATATTTAAAACCCTTTCGTATTTCCTGGTGCTAATTGCTTTTGCACATACTCAGCCTGCTCTTTCATGCCGGCAGCTTCTTTTACCTTTTGCAAACCTTGCAGCATGCTGTTCATCACTGGAGTTATTTGTCCTCTAAAAGATTCGGGTATGTTGAGGTGAAAAGCAGTAATGGCATTTACCCCTCTTTTAAAAGTTTCCAATGATTTTACTTTTCCTAGAAATTGTAATAAAGGTTGCAAAGCTTCAAACTTAGCCTGGCCGAATGGCAGGTCTTCAAAGTTTGACAAAATAAAATCTGCCGACGATTCATCTCCATATTTAATCATGGTACTGGTAATAGCATCAGACAGCTTTCCTTTTACTTTAGTACCTGCCATGTGTTTGGCTTCATTAAATGCGCCTACACTATCAATAGATCCTAGCGCTATCAGTGCCGCCCCAGCTACAGAATAAGATGAATCAGATAATGCATTTTTATACAAAGAAGTATATTTTGCAAACCCATAATCACTTAATCTTGTAATAGCCGCTGCACGTACCAAACGGTTTGCATCGCTTTGAGCCAGCTTGGTTAAAAGTGGCTCTGCCAGTAGCTTTACATCGCCTTTTTTTAAGTCTAATTTTGTGATGGCATACGTTTGCAATGGAGCGTATGAATCGTTTAATGCCATGATCATAAGGGCCGCTCCATTTCGCTCTTCCTGCTTTTTAGCGGCTGCGTCTATTGCCTCTCTGCGGTCAATATAATTACCGGCATACTTGTATTGAAACAGGTAATTATCTAGCGTTTTATTTTCTGTTTTTTGAGTCAGTAATACTTTATCTCCATCAAAGTTGATAAGGTCTGGTTTGGATGTAACAGCAAAAGAAAAAGTATCTACTTTATTTTTCACCCATACCTGATGCCTTGTTTTATTTATACCATTATATACATCAATGGCTACTGGCAGTTGGAAAATATTATCTCCCGTTTGAGTTTGTTTTACTATTACTTCAGCTTGTTTCGCATTGTCGTTGTAGTTGTAAGTGATATCCAATTTTGGGTGGCCACTTCCATAATACCATTGGTTCCAAAACCAATTCAGATCCTTGCCGGTTACTTCTTCAAACGCAAGTCTTAAATTTTGCGCCTCTGCATTTTTAAATTTGTTGGTGGTTAAATAAAGATTAAGCGATTTAAAAAAAGCACTGTCTCCTACATACGCACGAAGCATTTGCAAGATGGCTCCGCCTTTGTTGTAACTCACTGCATCAAATACATCTTCTTTATCATTGTAATGAAAACGTACCAGGTCTTTATTAGCGCTATTACTGTTGATGTAGCCTTGCGCGGACGTGTAGCGTTCTGCATTTCCTTTATCTTTTCCATAATGGTATTCATTCCATAGTTGAGAACCTATGGTAGCAAAAGATTCATTTAATGTGATGTTGCTCCAGCTTTCCGTTGTTACATAGTCACCAAACCATTGATGAAATAATTCATGTGCAATCACATCTTCCCAACGGTTGCCGTCAGTAAGTTCGCGGGCATCCTGATAAGCACTTTCCTGATGTAAGGTGGCCGTTGTATTTTCCATAGCTCCACTTACATAATCACGTCCCACTATTTGAGCATACTTTACCCAAGGGTAATCAACACCGGTTAGTTTTGAAAATAAGGCAATCATTTGTGGTGTATTTCCAAAAATGCCGCGAGCTACAGGTGCATATTCTTTCTCTACATAATAGCTTACTTCCTTGTCTTTGTACTTGTCTTTAATTATGGCATAATCTCCAATACCCATGAAAAACAAATAAGGTGAATGAGGGAGATCCATCTTCCAGTAATCCGTGCGGGTACCATCGCCATTTGTTTTTTGACTTACCAGCTTGCCATTGCTTAGGGTTACATATTTAGCTGGCACGGTCATGTATATTTCATCCGTAGTTTTTTGATTGGGCTTGTCAATGATAGGTATCCATACAGAGTTGGCCTCTGTTTCTCCTTGCGTCCATACTTGCGTGGGTTTGTTCTTTTCTTCTCCACGTGGATTTATAAAATACAAACCTTTTGCATCCGTGATGGCAGCACTACCTTTTGCTTTAAATTCATCAGGCTTAGCCGTGTAGTCAATGTAGATAGTATACGGTTCATTGTTTTTGTATGTTTTATCTAAATGGATATTTAAAAGCAAACCATCATAATCAAAATGAAGTTTACTATTTTTTCCACCTTTCACCATAGCCACTTGCTTGATGTCCATTCCTTTGGCATCAAGCAATAAAGAATCAGTAGGGTAGAAATGTGGTTTTAAAGTAAGCCATACTTTTCCATTTAATTGGGCTTTTTGAAAATCAAACCTTGCATCCAATTTGGTGTGAACCAGGTCATTAATTTTTTCGGCAGTACTGCGGTATTCTTTATAGGTTGATGTGGTAGTGGAAGTTTCTATTTGAGCAGTAGCCCAATAGAAAGTAGTCAGACAACAACAAAGCAAAAACATTCGTTTCATACATAAATTTTAAGGTTTGCAAAAATAGGTATGAAAGGGTAGTAATAAATAAAAAGGGATGAATGGTGTCTTTTTATGGAATGCTATTTCATGTAATTTTGAAAACAATGAAAAAGGTTTTGTTCTTATGTGTTTTTTTGATGGCGTTGACTAATGTCCGGGCACAAAGGGTTTATTTTATCTACCTGCAGTCCGATGGAGGAAATTCCTTTTTTGTAAAAATGGGTGACCAGGTTTATAGTTCCTCTGCTGCAGGCTATCTCATTATCTCATCTCTCAAAGACAGTATTTATAATTTTTCTATAGGAAAGGCAGGTCGCACTACACTTGAGCCGCGGTTTTCAGTAGCTTTAAAAGGGTCAGATAAAGGATATTTAATTCGCGAAAATGATGGCAGGCTTTCTTTGTTTAATCTTCAAACAATGGAGGTGTTACAACCAGTTGAAGTTGGGGTAAATGAAAATAATTTGGGCGCCCCTCGGTCTGATGCCTTTATTCAGTTGTTGGCAAAAGCAGCCGATGATTCAACTCTATTATATGCAGTGGTTATAACTAAAGAAGAAAAAAAGCCTAAAACTGCAAAGGTCAATGAAGAAAAAAAAATGGAGGTGACAGCTCAAGTGGAATCTAATAAGGCAATAGCTATTGAAGAACCTCCTATTAACGTAGAGCAAAAAGTGGCAACTGAGGTGGCCACAGAAAGTTTAAAAAAAGACACAGTTGTTGCACAATCAATTAGGGAAGTGGTTGATGCCAAACTATCAACGTTACCTGCTGCAAAAAAAGAAGAAGTCACTGTTTCAGAATCTAGTAATAAGTCAGGCGAAGCAACAAAAGCATTAGAAGAAAAGAAAGAATCTTTTAAAGTCATTGAAACTCCAATGGCCACTCCATATGAAAAGGGTGAGAATCAATTGAAATATGCAAAGTCAGAAGTTATAAGGCGGTCTGAAAGTTCAACCACCGAAGGCTTTGGTTTAATTTATATAGATAAAACGGAATTGGGGATTGATACAATTCGGTTACTGATTCCAAATCCAAAAACTCCATTTAGAAATATCAATGAAGGGGATAAAATGGAAGAACCAACGGTGGTAAAAAAGGAGCCGGTAAAAGAAGTTTCAAAGACTACTTCTATAATCACGAGGAAAATAAACTGTGCTTATTTAGCATCTGAAAGTGAATTTAAAAGGCTTCGTCGCACAATGGCCTCTAGAAATTCTGATGAAGGAATGCGCAATGAAGCAAAGCGAAGTTTTAAAAATACTTGTTACACCACAGAGCAAATAAGAAATTTAAGTACCCTGTTTTTAACGGCAGAAGGAAAGTATTCATTTTTTGATATTGCATTCGGCCACGCGGTGGACAGTGAGGCATTTGCCTCCTTAGGTTCAGAATTAAAAGACGATTACTACAGCAAAAGATTTAATGCATTGATAGGAAAATAAAAGCTGATGCCCAGGTATTTTTTAGAAGTTGCATATAAAGGCTCACGTTACAGCGGATTTCAGGTTCAGGAAAATGCAACAACCATTCAAGGCGAAATTCAAAAAGCTTTCGAAACTATCCAGCGGCAAAAGTTAGTACTTACTGGTTCTTCCCGCACGGATGCTGGGGTCCATGCGGCACAAAATTTTTTTCATTTTGATTTTGATTTAGGTTTAAATGAGCAAGTAATTTATAAACTTAATGCAGTGCTCCATCCAGATATTTCCATAATTTCTATAAAGGAAGTTTCGCCATCTGCTCATGCACGTTTTGATGCAATAAGTAGAGAGTATGAGTATAGAATCTATAATTGGAAGGATCCATTTCTAAATGGAGTTGCTTTTTATTACCCTTATAAAATTAATATTGAAGCAATGAAAGAGGCTGCAACCATTGTAAAAGCCAATACTAATTTCTATTCCTTTTGCAAATCAAATACGCAAGTAGCCAATTATAAGTGTACTATTTTCAAAAGCGGATGGATAAAAAGGGATAATATGCTTGTTTATAACATAGAGGGAAATCGCTTTTTAAGAGGGATGGTTCGGATGCTTACCGGTACTATGTTGCAGGTGGGAAGGGGAAAAATGAGTTTAAAAACATTCAATAATTATTTTTCTTTAGATAGTTTACCTACAATCCATTCTACAAAGGCACAAGGCCTATTCCTTGTCAGGGTTGATTATCCACAAGTTTCACTATAGCTAAAGATATACATTTTGCATTTTCTTAGTATTTATCTAGGCAAAAGATTTGGTTGGTATTATGCATGACTCTTATCTTTGCATCCGCTTTTTGAAAGAGATGAGAATAGGAAAAACAAAATGAGCAAAATGCGAAATTTTGTGATTGGAAAACAAAAATAATTTGTTGATAATCAAAAAGTTATTATCTTCGCATCCGCTTTTTGAATGATGACCTTGGAGAAAATTGTACGTTTAAATTTTCCAAAATATTAGGCTCAAAATGAGAAATAAATTTGGTAGAATTAAATGACCCGTTATCTTTGCAGTCCGATTTAAAAAAGTAAGTTTTTTAGTTCTTTTCTTAAATAATAATTACACCGATATTTTTTCAGAATTTTTGCTTTAAAATAGCAAATTGAAAAAAAATATTTGGTAGAAATAAATAAGGTTGTACATTTGCATCCCCAATCAAAAATTAGGGCGGCAAATTAAAGCCGAAAGATCTTTGAAAGTTTGGAAACAGCAGCAAAAATAAATCTTCTAGTAAGGTTTATCTAATAGGTAAGTCAAGCGAATAAAATTCGAAATTGACTCGTTAATTAAACTTTGGTTTTTTTAATTTAGTCAGTATCAAAACTCATTTACAATGGAGAGTTTGATCCTGGCTCAGGATGAACGCTAGCGGCAGGCTTAATACATGCAAGTCGTGGGGCAGCAGGGGTGTAGCAATACACTCGCTGGCGACCGGCAAACGGGTGCGGAA
>JBDSBL010000156.1:0-7158 GCA_039921625.1 Chitinophagaceae bacterium | reverse complement strand
TGCTGTGAGTACTATTGAAGCTCCGGCACAAAAGGTAGCCGTGGCTGGAGAGATGGTTCCAGAAGGCAATGGCGTCACTGTAACTAAGGAATTGTTGGATGCTTTGGCGGTACAGCCATTGTTCGTTATATCAACGGTATAGGTGCCTCCAACTTTTGCATTAAAGGTGTTTGTAGTAGCGTTGGGAATAGATGTTCCGTCTTTATACCATTGGTAAGAAGTGCCACCTGTAGCTGTAAGCACCTGGGTACTTCCGGCACATATGGTAGCCGTGCCTGGAGAGATGGTTCCAGATGGAGAGGGTGGTGGTGCTTTTACTACTGCAATTACAGCAGGCGATGTGCAACCAACCCGATATTTAACCGATACGCTATACGTTTTCTGAACTAAACCAGCAAAAACGCCAGAGGTATTGGAGTAATCAGAGCCATTAATGCTGTAAAGCAAACCAGGTTCAGGGGCAGGAGATGTAACTGTGATAGTGCCCGTAGGGGTTGCACAGGTTGGCTGGGTAATAATTATTTCGGGGGGAGTAGGATCTTTTTTATTGTCTTTTACTTTTTCACCTTTTGATTCATCTATACAACTGTCTGATATTACCACTCTTCTATAACACCAATCCTCATCCGTATTAGTCGGAAGGCTGTAATCAGGACCCGTGGCGCCCGGGATGTCTTTGTATCCATTGGGGCTGCAATCGTGTGTGTTTACCTGCCATTTATAAGTGTAGGTACCGTTGCCTCCTTTAGGGGTTGAGCCCTGTAAAAATCCATCACTGCCCGCACAAATCGCTCCTTTAAACTCAATCTTATTTTCTTTAATAGGAATTGGGCAAGACCCTTGCGCCTGCAAACTTTCATTACAAAATAAAAAACCTAAAATACTGATAAGCGCAACGAAGGAGTTGGAAAAAAAGGAAGTTCTCCGCTTGTTTATTTTAAAAAAAAAGTAGGGTATGGCAGGTGCTCTGTTTTTCATTTACTTATAAACATTTGTCGTTTATAAAAAGGCAAAAAATTAGATTGGAAAAAAGATTTACTCAATTCCTTTTCATTAGTAACACACAAATTCTTAAAACACATAGTCAACCCTTTATGGAAAAGAAATTAATTTTTAAAAAATTCAGACCGTAGTTTGAAATCAAACCAGGAGGCGAGGCTTATTTATAAATCTTTCATAAGAGGAGGGAAGGATAGGCACCTTTTGCCAGTGAATGTGTTAAAAGCAAAAATCTTTCCACCTTTAAAAAGAAAGTAAACTTATTGCTTTAAAAACAGATAAGAATAGGAGGCTTTTTACTATCAAAAAGTTGCTGCACCCTAAAAAGAAAATTACAGTTGGTTATTTGGTTCGGCAGCGTCCAGCACGAGCCTAAAACCAAGGTCTCCGCTTTTAGTGGTGGGTTTAAACTTCATGCGTAAGGAGGGGCGAAACCGATCGCCTGCATATTCAGTGAAAGAGCCTCCACGCACTATTTTTTCTTTACCCAATGGTGGCCCTTCGGGGTCTCTTTGACTATCTTCTTCTTTGTAATAATATGAACCGTACCAATCAGAACACCATTCCGCCACATTGCCAAACAGGTCATACACTCCGGAAACGTTTGGTTGCTTTAGTCCCACTGGATGCGTTTTTTTGCCTGCATTGGCAAAATACCAAGCAGTGCTTTTTATAAATGCTTCGGGTCCGCCTGCTTTATCAATTTCTTGCTTTCCTCCCTTGCGGGCCACATATTCCCATTCTGCTTCGGTAGGCAACCGAAATTTCTTGTTGCTCACCAAATTTAATTTGCGGATAAATTTCATCGCTTCTTCCCAGCTTACATTCTCTACCGGGCAAGTATTGCATCCTTTATTCAGGCTCGGGTTGCTACCCATGATACTTTCCCATTGCTGCTGCGTTACTTCGTATTTGCTAAAGCGCACGGTATTGATTGTCACTTTATGCTCCACCTCATCCGGAGACGGTGCCTTATTATTTCCCATGGTAAAATTGCCGCCATTTATCGTCACCATATTGGACAAAATAGAAAGAACGGCGGCTTTTGCTTTTGCCGTAACCGGCCCGGTTTTCTTATTTTCTTCTTCCACAATAGCTGCTTTTCTTTCGTCCTCTGCATACAAAAGATCAATAAATATTTCATTCATGCCGCCTTCCTGCACCCGGAAACTTTCTTTTACCTCACCGGGCGTTTTTTTACTGATTGCTTTATACCAATAAGTACCCGGCGGGAGTTTCAGGTATTTAAAATTGCTTTTGGCGGCAATGCCTTCGTATTTTTCATTGATGTACAAATCACAATCTTCGTTAGTTGCAAAAAGCACTTCTTCTTCTTTTTTAAAAAGGGCTGCCGGGTCTGTAGGAGATTGGGATGGGGTAATAACTGATGCACTCCCTTTGGATGTATTATTGCCCGATGTTTCTTTTTTTGGCTGCACGCTCACAGATTTAGCAAGGGGCTGAGCAGGAGTGGTGCTAGCTAAACAAGTAGTGAGGAGATATAAAAAAAATATTTTCATCATAGGGGTGTCACCAAAATTATCTATTCTAATTTAATCATTAAATTTTTTAACCTGTTATAATAGAGTTGGATTTATAAGGCACGAAAAACAACGAAAGAAATTTTACTTTTTTGCATTCTCTTTCACCAAAGCAAAAATAACAAATCCATTTTTTAAGGTTTGCTTTATAGGATATGGAATAGACATAAAAAAATAGCTCCTGTAGTGAGGAGCTATTTTACCTAAAACAAAACACATAGAAACAAAACGAAGTGTGGATGTTATCCTTACTTACTATTCTTTTCCAGGATGCTAATATTTTTATAGGCTTGTTCATTAGCCGGGTCTATGGCTAATATCTTATTGAAATATATAATAGCCGCAGGATAATCTTTTTTAATATTTGCTTCGTAAGCGGCCAGGTAATTAAAGGCTTGAATCAACCAGGTATTATTGGTTTCACTGGTGGTGGTATCCTTTTCTATTACATCTATCAATTTTTGATAATGCGGTACGGCCAATCCGAGCTCCATGGTAGAGTCAATCAATGCATTACTGCGGGCTTGCCAGTAGTAGCCAAAACCCTGCTCAGGATAGCGCTGTACATACATTCCAAAAACAGAATCTGCCTGTGGATATTCTTCAGCCCGAAAGTGAGCAACACCCCAATTAAATAAATCTACATTGGTGGTTTTGGGGTTGCCTTTATAATAGTTACCCAGCCATTTTGCCGCACTTGAATAATCTTTTAATGAAGAAGAAAGAGTAGCTAATTTTTTATAATATACTGTTTGCGCCGTGGTGTCTTTTTCGTGCTGCACTGCTTTTTGGTAGTAAGCAATGGCAGAATCTTCTCCTCCTGTCTGCGTAGCATACCATTGCGCCATGGCATCATAGTCCCACACTATAAGGTTGCTGTCTTCTTCCTGTGCAAAATAATGTTGCATAGAACTTATGGCTGCAGCAGTATCTTTTATACCAGCATAACTGTAAGCCATCAATTTATAAAGACGGGGCACTTTTTCATCTTGCTGCAACAGTTTTTGAGCACCCAAGATGGCTTCGTTGTATTGCTTGTTTAAAAAAAGCAGGTCCGTATAAGCATACTCATTATGTGCCTCATAGTCGGCAAGAGAAGTGTATTTTTTAAAATAGTCCATTGCTTTTGCAGGTTCACGGTTTACATAATGATTATAAAGTTCATAATAGGCAGGAGCGTAAGAAGGATCAGCAGCTATTGCTTTTTGAAAATAGTCAAGGTACACGTCACTATTTTTTTGGGTCACAAAAATTTTTCCCATTTGATACAGTGCTTCTGCATTGGATGCATCTTTATCTAGTGCTGTTTGGTACGCTTTGTAGGCTTCTGTACCATTATTTTGTTTGCGGTACGCATTGCCCAATAATATATAAAGACTTGCATTTTTTTTATCTCTTTTTATGGCTTTATTTATTTGCTCAATGGCATAAGAAAGATCGCCATCAGGCGCATCTATAGCGGCCCGGGCCACAGCAGCAAGAACCGCTACATTCCGGCCTCTTGTTTGGTCGAGTGCTTTTTCAAAATAATAATGAGCACTGTCTTTTTTGTTATTTTCCAATAGCAAATGACCATATGCTACTTGGAAGATAGGTTCGTTCCAGGCATCCGCCGGAGCAGCAGCCAGGCTATCTTCAATAGGTTTATTTTCATCGCGCTGCAAGTAAGATTCCGCGAGCCAATACCATGCTTCTGCATTAGCAGGGTCATTCTTTAGCACGTTGTGCAAAGTAGTAGTGGCGGTGCCAAATCGTTCATAGTACATCAATTGCTTGGCATCGTCTATGGACTGCGCCATCATAGTAGTACCGGCTAATATTCCGGTTAAAAAAAATATTGTTTTTTTCATTTTTAATTTTGTTTTAAGTGCTTTATTCAGGTAGTGTTCTCTTGAAATTTCAAGGTACACCCCCCGAATTAGGTGCTTATTAACCTAAGATTAAAATGGCATTAGAAGACAGTTTTGAAAGAATAAGAAAAGAGCCAAGCTGATACGCTGTAACTTGCTATGCACTACTATATATGGAAATAGATGACCGTAACATATTGATTGTGGAAGATGAAAAAAAGATTGCTGATACATTAAAGTTTGGCCTTGAAGAGAATGGCTATCTAGTGGAAGTGGCGTATGACGGCAGCATTGGATACAAATTATTTGCCGCACAGCCTTTTAATATTGTTGTGCTCGACGTTAATCTTCCCGGCATTAACGGCTACGAATTGTGCAAAATGATACGTGCAAAAAACCCTACAGTTCCAATCATAATGCTGACCTCTATGAGCGCCTTGAATGATAAGATAGAAGGATACGATGCAGGTGCAGATGACTATATGGTAAAGCCTTTTGAGTTTAAAGAATTGGTGTTGAAAATAAGGGCATTGCTGAAGCGAACCATGTATCAAAATGTACCTGTTGGCAATGTGCTGAAAGCGGCCGACCTGGAAATGAACCTTGACAGTAAAGAAGTAATGCGAGACGGATTGCCTATTACTTTGACGGCTAAAGAATTTCAATTGCTGGAGTATCTTTTGCGCAATAAAAACAAAGTAGTATCGCGGGCAGATATAGCCATCAATGTGTGGGATATAGACTTTGATACTAATACCAATGTAATAGATGTGTACATAAATTATGTACGCAACAAAGTAGATAAACCCTTTGATGAGAAACTAATACAAACACAGGTGGGAATGGGCTATATCCTTAAAGCAAAATAAGCACATGCCATTACGATTGCGACTTACTTTCCTATTTACACTTTTGGTCATAATTATATTAGGCCTTGTTTGCACCTCCATTTATTATTTTTCGGCTACGGCACGCATCAATACTATTAAAAAGAGATTGACCAACCGGGCAGTGACCACGGCACGTCTTCTAAGTCAGTCAGAAGTTTTTACACATGAGTTGATCCAGCGCATTGATTCGTCTACTACGGTGGCTTTAAAAAACAAAGCTGTCATTGCCTACAATTATAAAAACATACCAATATACCAATACCGGGAGGGGGCGCAAGAATCTTTAACCATTGATAATACATTGCTTGATGAAGCACGGATACAAGGCAGGGTATATTTTACCGATAAAGGAAGGGAAGCAGTGGCTTATCATTACACTGATAATAAGGTACGCATGGTGTTGGTAGTGTCCGGTGAAGATGAAGAAGGAAAAGAATACCTCCATCACCTGGCTGCTATTTTATTATTTAGTTTTTTAGGTGGTGTAGTGATTGGTGCTGCAGGTGGTTATTTTTTTTCTAAAAGATTAGTGTGGCCACTTAAAAATATAGCAGACGACGTAGCCGAAATATCTGCACAAAACCTTGCCCGCCGCATACAGATGGGCCACAGCAAAGATGAGTGGCAATATCTATCGCAAACACTCAATGATTTGCTGAACCGCCTGCAGGAAAGCTTTGATCTGCAAAAACGTTTTATTGCCAATGCATCGCACGAACTATCTACCCCGCTTACTTCTATATCAAGTCAGCTGGAGGTGTGCCTGCAGCGGGAAAGAGGAGCTCATGATTATAAAATGGTCATGAATTCTATTTACCAGGATGTGCGGCAGATGAGTAAATTAACGCAAACATTGCTTGAGTTTGCCAAGGCCTCCGGTGCACCGGGTGGAATTGAATTAAACTCATTGCGAATAGATGAATTGCTGCTGCGGTTGCCAGCCGAAATGGCCAAGGCGGATAAAAAATATTCCGTGGTTTTATCATTTGAAGCATTACCTGAAGACGAAGAAAACCTGCTTGTTTTTGGTAATGAAGAACTGTTGTTTACGGCAATCAAAAACATCACGCATAATGCCTGTAAATATTCTGATGACCACCAAGCAAAAATTTTATTATCAGTGCCTGACCGGCAAGTAAAAGTGGTAATACATAATAGTGGCAAAGGAATTCCTGAGCAGGAAATAGCCAATATCTTTCAACCATTTTATAGAGTAGATGAAAGCCTTGCTACCAAAGGGTTTGGGCTTGGCTTGCCACTTGCCTACCGGATCATTAAACTGCATCAGGGCACCATATCAGTTGATTCTGCAGCCCTTAAAGAAACCTTATTTACTATAATATTACCGCAGGCCGCTTCTTTTAAAAAAGCCTGATTTTCTAATAGATTTTTAATGCAGCCTTAATAAAGGTTTAATATCTACATCCCATCTTGTGTTCATGGCAAAACTATTTTATGAAACAACCTGCATTTAAATACATGGCCTTACTTTCTATACTTATAATTCTTGGGGTGGTATGCAGTTGGTTATATTTTCAAAATAAGCGTTATGAAAGTGTGAATAGACAACTCATTTTGCAAAATGATTCTTTACTATCAGTAAATCTGGAAGCGGTTTCTAATAGAGTAACCCATCACAAAGAACAATAGTAGCACCCTTTTTTCACAACTACTTTTTCTTCCTTTATAAAAATCGGATTTGCATACAGGGAAATAAATTGGACTATTGGCAAGCTATAGATAATGCTGGAACCAAGGCTAATTGTAGGAAGTCAATGTAGCATTCTCTCCGTTCGTTGCCATCGCTGCTTGCTCCGGATAAATTATTATAAAGCTGTTATTGCTGAAGTATTTGGTTAAATAATACGGGAGTTTTTC
>JBDSBL010000155.1:0-3118 GCA_039921625.1 Chitinophagaceae bacterium | reverse complement strand
GGAATAAAAAACACGAGGGTCAATTTAAGCTCAGCAGGTAAATGAAATTTTTTAAAAGATGCGGATGCTTTATTAAATTAAATATTAAAAGTGGTTTGTTTCACTATAGAATAAACAGATATATCTTCAAATGGCTAAAGCGTTTTTCCAGAGATTAGCTGTCCGCCAGGTGGCATGATTTCTTTACTTGCATTTAAGCTTTATCATATCATTGGTAAGCGAAAACTGGACTTAAATACAAAACGCATTTTTTTAATTTTAAACAATTTATTATGGCCGCCTCTTCATCTAAAAAACCGGTTGCTAAAGCAACGCCTAAGCAAAATGTAAGCGAAACGGTAAATAAGCTTAATCCTATGCCTGGTACTGATGCAAACACATCGGTAATGGAACTATTCGTAGCAGAGTTAAAGGACACTTTATGGGCTGAAAACCATTTGGTAAATGCCTTGCCTAAAATGGTTGCAGCCGCAGGATCCAAAGACCTGAAGCGAGGACTGGCAGATCATCAGGAAATAACAAAAACACACGCAGCACGCCTTGAGGAAATTTTAGAACTTTTAGGCGAAAAAATTGTAGCTAAAAAATGCGATGCCATGGAAGGACTTACCATGAGTGGAGAACATGTAATTGAGAATACAATAATGAATTCGCCAACCCGCGATCTGGGTATCATTATGTCTGGTCTTAAGGTGGAAAATTTTGAGATCACAACTTATAAAGGATTAATACAAGTTGCCAATTCATTGGGTAAAACAGACGTGGTTGGTTTATTACAACAAACTTTAGATGAAGAAATAGAATCAAGTAATATGCTCACCAAAATGTCTCAATCTCTTATGAGCAATCAGCCTGCTTAACCGAAACAGTTCTTAAAAAGATATTTAATAAAAATTTTATGCCTACTAAAAAAAGCAATGCACCAAAAGAAAAGCCGGTGCAAACAAACGCAAAAACTGTTGGCCTCGAAAGGAATACGGAGTCATCTCAAGACCAATTCATGACCACCAACCACGGTGTACGAATAAATGATGATCAAAACTCTTTAAAGGCAGGCGATCGCGGACCGACTTTATTGGAAGATTTCATTTTACGCGAAAAAATTACACACTTTGATCATGAAAGAATACCAGAACGCGTAGTACATGCCCGGGGCACCGCAGCTCACGGAGTTTTTAAAGTATACAAGCCAATGGCGGAATATACTAAAGCGGATTTTTTAAATAATACGGAAATAGAAACACCTGTATTCGTTCGATTTTCTACGGTGGCAGGTTCCCGAGGTTCTACAGATATGCCACGAGATGTCAGGGGATTTGCAGTCAAATTTTATACGCAGGCTGGTAATTTTGATTTGGTTGGTAATAACATGCCTGTGTTTTTTATACAGGATGCAATAAAGTTTCCTGACCTGGTACATGCTGTAAAGCCGGAACCACATAATGAAATTCCGCAGGCAGCTTCGGCACACGACACCTTTTGGGATTTTGTGTCGCTAAACAGTGAAGCGACGCACACGATCATGTGGCTAATGAGCGACCGTGCCTTGCCAAGAAGTCTTCGGATGATGGAAGGTTTTGGCGTGCATACCTTTAGGTTGGTCAATGCGGAAGGGGTTTCCCATTTTGTAAAATTTCATTGGAAACCCCTTTTGGGAGTTCATTCAATTTCATGGGATGAAAGTCAAAATATTTCTGGAAAGGATCCTGATTTTCACCGCAGAGATCTTTGGGAAGCGATAGAGAACGGTGCATTCCCTGAATGGGAGTTAGGCGTTCAAATAATACCGGAAGGAGATGAACATAAATTTGATTTTGACCTGCTTGATCCAACGAAATTAGTACCTGAAGAATTGGTTCCGGTACAGCGAATTGGCAAGATGACATTGAACCGAAATCCAGATAATTTTTTTGCAGAAACGGAGCAAGTAGCTTTTCACATTGGCCACATTGTTCCCGGTATTGATTTTACAAATGATCCTCTGTTACAGGGTCGGCTATTTTCCTACACGGATACACAATTGCTTCGTTTGGGTGGACCAAACTTTCACGAAATTCCTATTAATCGCCCGGTAGTGCCGGTGCACAATAATCAGCGGGATGGATTGATGAGGCATACTATAAGCAAAGGGCAAACAAGCTATAATCCGAATGCATTAGGTAATGGCTGTCCATTTCAGGCAGGTGCACTTCAAGGTGGGTTTACTAGTATCAATGAACGGATAGATGCAAAAAAAATAAGGGATCGTAGTCCAAGCTTTTTTGATTTTTTTAGTCAGGCCACTTTGTTCTTTAATAGCCAAAGTGAACCAGAAAAAGCACATATTGTAGATGCACTTCGTTTTGAATTAGGTAAGGTAGATACTGTTGCTATTAGGGAAAGAATGTTGGGCATTTTGACATATGTAGATAAAGGCCTGGCCGCGCAGGTAGCCTATGGATTAGGGCTTCACATCCCCGAAGATATTGGCTTAATAAACCAGGGAATACCTGCAGACGCAGACCCGCAAACGTACCAGCCTACTATGGTTGAGGGAACGCTTACTAAATCTGCTGCGTTAAGTATGGCTAATAACGTTTTGGAATCTATAAAAACCCGTAAAGTGGCCATTCTTGCGGCTGATGGAGTGAACGAAAAATCATTGATGACGGTAAAAAATGCATTACTTGCCGATGGTGCTGTAGTAGAAATTGTCGCGCCACGGCTTGGAACAATAACATCTGCCGGCAACCAGCAGATAGTAATAGATAGAAGTTTTCTGACCACACCATCTGTAGTGTACGATGCGGTGTATGTACCCGGTGGAAGTAATAGTGTAGGAACGCTGGAAGGGGAAGCTGATGCTGTTCATTTTTTAAACGAGGCGTTTAAACATTGCAAAGCTATTGCTGCAGATTCGGAAGCAATGCATGTGTTAGAAGCCACCTATTTTTATAAAAAACTGCCGGAGGATGATAGTGATGAAACAGTGCTTAGAGAAGGAATAGTAATTGCAGGAGATGCAAACAAACTCGCACAAAAATTTATTAAGGCCATTAAAATGGATCGTTTTTGGGAGCGTGAAAAGCCACGAAAAATTCCTGCATAAAAATAAAGTTTAAATAAAAGAGGTCAGTAA
>JBDSBL010000154.1:0-3276 GCA_039921625.1 Chitinophagaceae bacterium | reverse complement strand
TGTGCTCCTTTTGGTACATCTATTAAATACACTTTTGTTTTAGCCACTGCAGGCGTTGGATTTACTGTTGCCAGCGTGATCTTTTTCTTTGGTAGTTTATCTAAGAAAGTAAGTTTAGGCATCACTTCCTGTTGTGTAATATCACCCACCACTACTACCTTGGCATCTACAGATGTCATGTAGTTGTTGTAATAGTCCTTTATATCTTGTAAGGTTATATTCTTCACCGTTTCTTCAGTACCGTTTTCAGAGATGCCAAGAATGTGATCGGGTCCGTAATTTAATTTTGCAAACACTGCATCAGCCACCACAGAAGGTTGCGCTTTCATTTGCTTAAATGATTCCAGTCTTTGCTTTTTTATACGGTCAAAATCATCTTGATTAAAAGCCGGGTGAAACATACGTTCTTGCAATATTGCAATCGTTTTGTCAAAGTTTTTTGTGAGTGATTGCACACTGAAAGTGACACCATCTGTTCCACTATTTACGTTTACAGAACTTCCTAATTTTTGCAAGGCAACAGCTATTTCTTCTGCACTATAGTTTTTAGTATCCTCTGCCATCATATCAGCAAACATACTGGCCAAACCAGCTTTTGAAATAGTACCTGCTTGCGCCAAATGCCCACCTGGAATAGTGATGGAAAAAGTAACGGTAGGTATTTCTGTGTTTTTTGTACCTATCACTTTAGCGCCATTCGGCAAAGTCTGTTTCCAAAATGCAGGAACTTTTACGATTGGGTTAGGGCCATTGCCCGGCATTTGCTTGCGGTTAAAATTATCAGTTGCTTTCTTATATTTTAAACCATTGTAGCCATAGTCCGGAGGTGTATATCCGGTGGAATCTATTTTGTAATTATCTGCTTTAGCTATCAAAGCTTCCTGACCTTTTGGTACTACACTTAAGATCACAGCTCCTTTATCTTTAATGTATTTATTATACACATTCATTACATCCTGCTTCGTAACCGAGGAGTACATTTTCAGCAGATCGGCCACCTTGTTTGGGTTGCCGGTAAAGGTTTGAAAAGCGGCAAGCTGGCTTACTTTTCCTTGCACACTTTGAAGGCCATTAATTACCTGTGCTTCAACGCCTCCTTTATATTTAGCAATGTCTTCATCCGTCACACCTCGCTTTTCAAACGAATCAAGTGATGCCCGAAAAAGAGATTCCATTTGGGCTAATGTTTTTCCTTGCATTGGTGAAATCTGAAAGACAAACTCACCTGCCAATTCCGATAGGGAACTAAATGCGGCAGCTTGCAATGCCAATTGTTTCTTCACCATATTTTGATAAAGAATTGCATTTCTACCTTGTCCTAATATTTGCGCCAGGCAACCAAGGGCCGCCATATCAGGATGGTAATTGGGCACTGTGGGATAAACGATGGCCAACAGCGGAAGGCGAGCATAATTATCAACGAAAGAAACGTAGCGATTGCCGGTTAATTTCACTGAAGGAACCACGCTAGGCATTACCTCCGGACCTCGTGGAATAGATCCAAAATATTTACCTACCAACTTTACTACATCAGCAGGTGTTACATCTCCACCCACAGTTACGGTTGCATTATTCGGTCCGTACCAGCGGAGAAAAAAGTTTTTTAAATCAGTTACATCGCTGCGGTTTAGATCTTCCAAATAGCCAATGGTCATCCAGCTATAGGGATGGCCGTACGGATATAAGTTTTTACTAAACGTTTCGCTTACCAGGCCGTATGGCCGGTTGTCATAGTTTTGACCTCTTTCATTTTTAACTGTTGATCTTTGAATTTCAAATTTCTTTTGCGTTACGGCATCCAACAAAAAACCCATACGGTCTGCTTCCAGCCACAATGCTTTTTCCAATTGATTGCTCGGCACCGTTTCAAAATAATTAGTACGATCGCGGTTGGTGCTTCCATTTAATGAACCACCTGCCTGCGATACGATTTTAAAGTGCTGCTCATCAGCCACATTATCACTTCCCTGAAACATCATGTGCTCAAAAAAGTGAGCAAAACCCGACTTTGCAATTTGCTCACGGGCAGAGCCTACATGGTACGTCACATCCACATGCACTACAGGGTCACTGTGGTCTTCGTGTATTATCAGTGTAAGACCATTGGGCAACTCATATTTTTCATAAGGAATGATCACCTCAGATCCTTTTTTAGTTACTTTTTCTATCAGTCTGGCTTGTGCCATAGCTGATGTAGCCAGCAACAAAAGGAAGCCGGATAGTACCAGAAATTTTTGCTTCATCATTTTAAGGAAATTTTTTTTGAAAGTGTAGCAAAATAGCGAAAACAACCGGGAGCGTTTATACCGTTCGTAATAATGTTTGATATAGTAGTCACTGCATTGATTGTTTCCGTGTAGCTGCAGGACCAATTTTCTTTTAATGAGTATTTTGAATTAGTAAAAAATAAGCCGCAATCTATCAGCTTCCATCAATTATTTAATCTTTCTTATTTTACAAAAAATTAATGCAATGAATGAATATAGCCGCTCACATGAAATAGATTATCATATCCATGGTGAGGAAATGCAATGCGTAGAAATTGAATTGGATCCGGATGAAACAGCAGTAGCGGAAAGCGGTTCGTTTATGATGATGGATGATGGCATACAAATGCAAACCATTTTTGGTGATGGCACTGGGCAGGACCGTGGTTTTTTAGGAAAATTAATGTCGGCCGGCAAGCGGGTATTGACAGGTGAAAGTTTGTTTATGACTGCATTTACTAATGCCGGCCAGGGCAAAAAGAAAGTAACCTTTGCATCGCCTTATCCAGGGAAAATCATTGCAATGGACCTGTCCCAATTGGGTGGAAAAATGATTTGCCAGAAAGATGCATTTCTATGTGCCGCTAAGGGAGTCAGCGTAGGTATTGAGTTTCAGAGAAAATTAGGTACCGGCCTTTTTGGTGGCGAAGGATTTATTATGCAAAAACTCGAAGGTGATGGCCTTGCCTTTGTGCATGCCGGTGGACATATAATAGAAAAAAATTTAAACCCGGGTGAAGTGTTGAAAATTGACACGGGCTGTATCGTTGCTTTTACACCATCCTGCAACTATGATATTCAATTTATAGGGGGTATTAAAAATACCATTTTTGGTGGCGAAGGTTTGTTTTTTGCCACTTTGAGAGGTCCTGGAAAAGTGTGGATCCAATCATTGCCTATCAGCCGTTTGGCCAGTCGAATTTTGCAATTTGCTACCATGAAAAGAAAAGAAGAAGGAAGTATTTTAGGAGGCATAGGCAATTTGCTGGATGGAGATGGAATGTGAGTT